>JASFOL010000207.1:0-4179 GCA_050116545.1 bacterium
CGGAGGCAGACTGCTCGGCATAGTGGGGGTCGATCAGACGGGCGGGAGTTGGCAGTGGTGTTCCTTCAACTATCCTCACAGCCGAATCCCGGTTGTATCAAGGGCCCTGGCCATCGCCAGGGTGCGCGCGCGGAGGCAGAGCCTCGGACTTGACGGCGCATCCGGTAGAGGTGTCCCGGGCGGCAGCAGCCCCGGAAGCAATGCCGCCGGTGAAGAGGAAGCCGCCGATCCTGTTCTCATCCAGGGTTGCGACAAGCATCTCTACTGGCATCTTGAGGATTCGAATGGCGAGGCCTGGCTTGTCGACGCCATGATCGAAGATGCGGATGTTCTGGGGACGCTTGACCGGTCGGCGGGGCGCGCTCTGACACCACAGGAGGCCCTGTATGAAGGTCCAGGCGACGGCCCCGGCCTGCTTGAAAACACAGGAGACGCGCTCGGCCTGCTTGAAGGGTCCGGGGCGCCTGAGAGCCCCGTCACACCCGGCATCGCCCTGCTGGCCGACACACCGCCAGCATACAATATCCCTGGCGTTCCATATCACTTCCAGATAACAAGCTGGTACTGCGGTCCCGCCTCGCTTCAGATGGTGATGGACTACTGGGGTGAAGAGGTCAACCAGAATGACATAGCGGATGTCGCCAATGACGTGGTCGACTATGGGGTGTCTTCCGAAGACATGAGGCGGGCGGCCCACTTCAGCGGAATGAGTGCGTGCGTTCAGAATCCCTCGCTCTATGGCTACACCGAACGGCAGCTGGGCTATGCCTGTGCCGAGACCGGCTTCCTGTCCAATCCGGGCCAGAAGCTCAAGAACACTGTCTATGAGGGGTATCCCGTTTTCATTCTCACCTGGTTCAGTCCCACTCACGGCTCGGGTCATTTCAGGCTGGTCAAAGGCTGGGATGACAGTCTCTCGGCGTACATCATTCACGACCCGTGGTACTATGGCTCGCTCTCGGGTCCGGATCTCATAATGTCCGAGACCATGCTGATCGATGATCTCTGGGTCTACAGCGGACGCTGGGCGATGGTCGCCTGCCCATGGGAGCTTGAGCCCGAGATTGCCGTAAGCCCCGCCGCCGGCGACACCTTCAGCGTCGATCTCCAGGTATACTATCCTGGTCCCACATTCCGCTTCCAGGGGCAATACAACTGCACCGGCTGCGAGGCCACGATTGCGCTGCCCGCGGGATTGAGCCTGGCCGGCGGAGCTGCCACCAAGCCGCTTCCCGACATGGTCTCCGGCGATACCACCTGGGTCTCCTGGGATGTGGTCGCGGCAAGCCAGGGGGACTACAGCATGGCCTTCCAGGCGCAGGGGACCCTGACCGGATCTTCGGGTTCCTATCCGACTTATACCGACTCCATCGGAGGTCATGCGAGTGAGACCGTCTCGGTCGGCAGCACCCTCCTGGCGGGCTGGGAGGACGAGGAGCAGCTCACCGTCGGGGAGGGCAGCTCGCTTCTTTGCTCTCCGGGGGCCCGTGCCATGATCGCCGGGAGCACGGGAGAAGTGCACCTGGTCTGGTCAGACACCAATGGCGGCACCAATGACATCTACTACATGAAGAGATCTGCCGGAGCCTGGGGCCTCCCCGTGAAGATCAATGACTTCGCCGGCTTCGCGACGACGCCCTGCATCGCCGAGGGTCCGGACGGGAGGCTGCACGTGGCCTGGGTGGACGGCCGGAACGGCAATCATGAGATCTATTATAAGTACTGGGATTCCTCCGGGGGCTGGTCGGCTGAGGAGCGGGTGACCACGGATGCCGAGGTCGACTACTGCCCGGCGATCGCAGCGGGGGATACCGCGGTCTACATTGCCTGGGAACGCCGACTTGGAGGAGCATACCGTGTGTCGGCCGTGCACTTCTCCGAGCGCACCGGGCCGGGCTGGTCGGCGCCGGTGGACGTTGACGCCTCGGCCGCGAGGGATTCCTATCACCCATCGCTCGCCTATGGCCCGGACGGCATCCTCTACCTGGCTTATGAGCGCCAGACGGCAAACAGCCCCGATGAGCATGAGAAGATAGTGATGAAGACCTGGGACGGGCTGGTCTGGTCGGCCAGGACCGGGATTTCAGACAATATAGGCTTCTCCCGCAATCCCTGCATCGCGGCCGGAAGCGACACCACGCTTCACATCGTGTGGCAGGATGCCGACGGCGGCTATGGCGCGATCTACTATGCCTACAATGACGGGGCTGCCTGGCAGCCCAATATTCAGATCTCACCTCCGGGAACCGAGGCCACGACGCCTTCGGTCGCCGTGGACGGGGAAGGTGTTGCCCACGTGGCCTGGTCGGACCATCGCCATGCGGATACCGAGATTTACTATGCCGCCTACGAGAGCCAGGTTCTTCAGGACGGGGCAAGGCTCTCTGCGGCGCCCGGTATTTCGAGCGTTCCGACGGTGGCCGCCGGAAGCACAGGCGGGCCATGCGTCGTCTGGTGCGACACAAGAGACGGAACCGCCGACCTTTACTTCCGCACAGTTGATGATGAGTCGGGAATCTCCGCGGATCGGCCGGCCATCGAGACCACCGGAGGTGTCCGGCTGGCCTCACCGTCTCCCAATCCCTTCAATGCCACGACGCGTATCAGCTTTTCTCTCGCCCTCGACACCAGGGCGACCGTGCAGGTCTTCGATGTGGAAGGGCGGCTTGTCGCCACGCCGGCCGAAGGCTCCTTCACGGCAGGCCACCATTCGGTTTCCTGGAATGGAACCTCCGCGTCCGGGTCCAGGGCAGCCGCGGGCATATACTTTATCCGGTGTTCAAGCCCGATAGGGGAAGATGTGAGGAGGGTGGTGCTGGCGCGTTAGGCGAATCCCCGCAAGACCCTGCAGGTCTTCAGCATGTATCAGGGGCGGGCCCGGCGGTTTCCGCCGCATAGCCCGGCCTTTTCCGGCTTCCTTGCGCCGAAGGCCGCCATTAGGTTTTGACTTTGCGGGGCGCGGTTCAGTAAATTGTTATGATAGTCAGAGATATGGCCGAAACAGAAGTGAATGAGTTTACCTCGGAGGGGACATGTATAACATCTGCGTGACCGGCAGCGGGTATGTCGGACTTGTAACCGGCGCCTGCCTCGCCGACTTCGGAAACCGGGTGAGGTGCGTCGATGTGGATGAGCGCAAGATAGAGAGCCTCAATGACGGCAAAGTGCCCTTCTATGAGCCCGGGCTTGAGGAGATTGTCAAGCGGAACATGGAGAAGGGCAGGCTCACTTTCTCAACAGATGTCGTCGAGGGAATAGAGGGGTCAACCGTCGTCTTCTGCGCGGTGGGTACCCCCATGAGCAAGGACGGAGAGGCCGACCTCTCATATGTCGAGATGGTCGCCAGGACCGTCGCCGAACATCTGAATGACTACAAGATCGTCGTGATGAAAAGCACGGTTCCCTCCGGAACCTGCAATATCGTGGAGGGGATCATCAAGGAAAACTCGAAGTCGGGGCAGCCCGTCGACGTGGTCTCCAATCCAGAGTTCCTGAGGGAAGGCTCCGCGGTCGAGGACTTCATGAAGCCGGACAGGATAGTGCTCGGGGCCTCGAATGAGAGAGCCCTCAAGGTGATGAAGGAGATTTACAGGCCCCTGGTGCTGCAGGATGTCGCGGTGGTGGAGACCGACGTCAGGACCTCCGAGATGATCAAGTATGCCTCCAATGCTTTTCTCGCGACCAAGATTTCATTCATAAACGAGATTGCGAATCTCTGTGAGCGTGTCGGGGCGGATGTGTCGACGGTATCGCGCGCGATGGGACTCGACACCCGCATCGGCCCCAGGTTCCTGAGGGCGGGCGCCGGATACGGCGGATCATGCTTCCCGAAGGACACCCACGCCCTGGTGAAGACCGCCAGGAAGGCGGGCTATGAGCTCAGGGTGGTGGAGTCCGTGATCGCGGTCAACCGGGATCAGCGCTACCTGATGGTCGAAAAGATCGACAAGGCCCTGGGCGGCGTCAAGGGTAAGACCATCGCTCTGCTGGGCCTCTCCTTCAAGCCCAATACCGATGACTTGAGAGACGCCCCGTCCCTGGACATGGCCAGAGAGCTGATGAAGAGGGGGGCCGAGATAAAGGTCTTCGATCCGGTGTCCATGGACCTGGCCAGAGAGATTCTGAAGGACGTCAAGTACTGCGAGGACGAGTTCGACGCGGTCAAGGGCGTCGACGCCA
>JASFOL010000208.1:0-4165 GCA_050116545.1 bacterium
ATAGCCATCGGTGTCCGCCACAGAGGTCCTGGCGTAATCTGTATAAGTATGACTGGACGTCTCATCGCTCTCGAATCTGTCGTACCACAAGAACATGCCCAGCCCGGCATAAGGCCTTACCCTCTCGGACGAGGTGAAATGCCGTTCGAGCACCGTACCGAGTCCCACGGAAAAGGTCGACCACTCGTAAGCATAAGTGCTCTGCTCGGTTCCGTGTTGCTCGTAAACGTCGTGGTCCCACCCGGTGTCGTCGTCCTTGCTCCAGTTGACATCAAACCCAAACCGGAGCGCGGTGTTCTCCCCGACATAGTAGCGAAGACCAATGCCACCCTTGTAGTTACTTAGGCTCCAACCGGAGAAACCGAACATCACCTGTTTTGTCCCCTTCGCGGGGATGTTCTCACCGGATGCCGATGCATAGGCCGACGACCCGAGCACCATCAGCAAAACAAGCCCAACAATGTGTCTCTTCATACGAGCCTCCCCGTTCTGGCAGTCTCTTGCATTCAAAAGATGATGAAATCACGGCCTCGCTTCACTGCTTCTCATCTCTGCTTCCCGGGATGAAGCAGCTCCGGAAACACTATACCACGATTCGCCGGAACCAGGCGCGGGTTTTCCCCGGAGAAGAATGGGGTTAAACGGAGGGGCGTTTTCTCTTTCTCATCAGCGGCCACACCGCCGTCAGTGCCGTGCCCAGGAGCGCCACGGCCAGCCCACCGGCCGCCAACGGGAGTATATGACAAACACATAGACCGCGATGGCCGCGATCAGGATGAATTGCTTTCGATACTTCCTTGCAAAGGAGACAGCACCAAAGAACACAAGCAGCGTCGCCGCAGCAAACAGGAACAGGCTCCTGTACGGGCCGGCCACAGTCTCCTCTGTGCCTCTGCGAATTATGAATTCATCGCTGTACGCTTTGAACACCCTCGCGTCGGCACAATGCTCTTGACGGAGGCTCCGCCAGGATCAGTACGAATATTCTCAGGCGCATCCGCCTAGTCTTGCACCTCGACTTCCTGCTCTTCTTCTTCCACGCTCTGGAAGACGGCCGGCCTCTCTGTGAAAGTCTGGCCTTCCTTCATCATCTTGGACTTGCCCTCGAAAAAGACGCCGTCCTCGATCACCAGGCTCATGCTCTCCACGTCACCGATCAGTCTCGAGCCGGACTCCAGCTCCACCTTGCGCTTTGCGAAGACATTGCCCTCGACGGTTCCGCTTACCACGGCATGCGCCGCCCTGATCTCGCCGAGCACGGTTCCGCTCTTGCCGACTATCACCGAGTCAGAGGAAAGGATCTTGCCCTCGAACTCGCCGTCGATACGGATTGTGCCTTTTGCATCAACGTCGCCGGTGAACTTGCAGTCTGAACCGAGGATTGAGCTGATTGCCGCCTGCTGGTCATGTCCTTCCTTACCGAACATTCTTCCTACCTCCACCTTAGGGTTTCTGTTCCTTGTCTTTGGTGAAATCCACATACAGCTGCGGATCGACCGGTTTATCATCTATTAAGATTTCAAAGTGCAGATGCGGCGCCGTACTTCGCCCCGTACTGCCAACACTCGCTATCACCTGTCCCTTTGTTACATGCTCTCCCTCCTTTACCCAGATCTTTTCATTGTGTCCATAGACTGTCGTAAGCGAATCACTGTGTTCGATCACTATCAGGTTGCCATAGATGTCGTCCCAGCCGGCCGCCATCACGCGGCCATCGAGCGCGGCCCTGACCGGGGTGCCGGTTGGTGCTGCGATGTCGATGCCGTGATGCCCGCCAGCTTCTCCGGTGTCTGCATTATACCCCCTGGAGATCCATCCCGACGCGGGCCTCAGCATCCCTCCGGGGTAGACCGGCTTTTCGACATAGTAGGGTTTCATGATCGCATAGGTGTAGCGCCTCGGCCACAGGTCGGCCACGACCGGCGTGAAGTCTTCGACGTCGTCCGGCTGCGCCTGCTCGGTCATTATGCCCGCCCAGGCTTCGATCTCGCGCCTCACTTCGTCAAGGTGCGCAAGCTCCGCTTCGATCTCATTGATCTTCTGGTTTTCAACGCGGAGCGTCTCATTATCCGAGCGCAGCCTGCCGGCCTCCACCGACAGGAACGCGAGCCGTGTATATGTCATCCCCACGAAGACCAGACCGGCCACAAGCACGATAAGCAGAACGACAATCAACACCGCCACTCTTCCCGGGAGATTAAATGTCACAGTGGTGCCAGTACCATTGGGGGCGATGATGCACGAGAATCCCCTGGTAATATGCCTTAACACCACGCCCAGCCTGGCCATCAAACCGGCCCGGTCTTTAGAGTGCTTGTTCATTGCAGTCCTTAGCCCATCGCATCCAGTATCCGTGTGAGGTCGTCATTCGAATAGTACTCAATCTCTATCTTCCCGTGGCCTCCCTGCGAGATGATCTTCACCCGGGTCCCCAGCTTGCGCATCAGCTCTTCCTCGATATGTCCCAGCTCGGTCGTGATCGCCGGCGCCGATCTGGCACGGCGTTTCTTCGACTTGAGCTTCCTTCTTACCAGGGCCTCAACCTGGCGCACCGACAACCCGCGGTGCAGCACCGTGCGATAGACGCTGAGAATATGTCTCTCTTCGGTGAGGCCCAGAAGAGCTCTCGCATGACCCATGTTTATCTTGCCGTTCTCCAGCCCCGCCTTCACTTCCTCCGGAAGGTTGAGCAGCCGGAGAACATTGGCGATCGTGCTCCTGTCCTTGGCGATCTTCTGCGCGAGTTCTTCCTGGGTCAACTTGAAACGCTTGATCAACTCACTGTAGCCTCGCGCCTCGTCGATCGGATTGAGATCCTCCCGCTGGAGGTTCTCCACCAGCGCGATCTCGAGGGCTTCTGAATCCGACACCTGCTTGATGATCACCGGAATGGTTTCCAGCTTCGCCAGCTTCGCCGCCCTCAAGCGGCGCTCTCCGGCCACCAGCTCATAACGGCCCGCCTTCTTTCTCACGATCACCGGCTGGAGCACGCCTCTCTCGGCGATCGACTCCTTGAGGTCCTCCAGGGAGATCTCGCTGAACCTGGTCCGGGGCTGATACGGGTTGGCCGCAATCTCACTTATGTCGAGCTCGACTATGTCGCCTCGACCCGGCACCGCATCCCGTTTCACTTCCGGGATCAGCGCATCGAGACCCTTACCTAGGGCTCTTCGACTCACTTGCAATCACCTCCTTTGCCAGTTCCATATAGCTCTTTGCCCCGGGGCAGAGCACATCATAAAGCAGGATGGGCTTGCCGAAGCTCGGGGCTTCACTCAATCTGACGTTTCTTGGAATCATAGTTGCATAGACTTTGTCGGCGAAGTGCTTCCGGGTTTCATCAGCGACCTGCTGCGAGAGGTTAAGCCGGCTGTCATACATTGTCAGCAAAACGCCCTCGATCTTGAGCTCGGGGTTGAGATTGCTCTGAACCAGGTCTATGGCATTGAGCAGGCCGCTCAGGCCTTCGAGGGCATAGTATTCACATTGAACCGGTATCAGGACGCTGTCGGCCGCGGCCAGGGAGTTCACAGTGAGAAGTCCCAGCGAGGGAGGACAGTCGATCAGGATATAGTCATATATCACCCTGATGCTCTCCAGGGCCTTCCGGAGCTTGAGCTCTCTCGCCATCATGCCGACGAGCTCGATCTCGGCCCCCACCAGACGCTGATGGGCGGGGACCACGTCCAGGCCCGGGACTTCGGTCTTTGTGATGCAGTCCTCCATGGGGACATCGTCGACAAGGACTTCATATATGCTCTTGTCCCCCTCCCCGGAGACTGTTATGCCCAGGCCGCTGCCGGCATTCGCCTGCGGATCGATGTCTATAAGCAGGGTCCGGCACTCGGAAACACCGAGGAACGCCGACAGGTTCACGGCGGTGGTGGTCTTGCCGACCCCTCCCTTCTGGTTCGCTATGGCTATAACCTTTCCCATACCCATCAACCTCCTGTTATCCTATGCCCGATATCGTAAATAATCTCAATGGGTTACACTGTTCTGCCCACGGGCTGCCGGCCACTATGACGTAGCGCCCACTGTGGGACCAGAAGTATTTCTCGGCTTGTTTGATTTCTTCGAGGCAGCGGCTTCCCTTATAGGCCACCAGCCGGCCGCCCGGCGCCAGCAGGGGAAGGCACCATTTCAGGAGTTGCTTAAGTTTCGT
>JASFOL010000209.1:0-4153 GCA_050116545.1 bacterium
CGTGGCCATCCTATCGTATGCCGATGCGCCGCTTGTGACGTCATTGTTCCAGTCCCACCAGGAGAAAGTCTCCCAGGCGACATTGGTGGTGATGGGTTCGGTGATCTTCCCTCCCGGAGGAGGCGCCGCAAGCAGAACCTGCCCGACATGGGTCGGGGAAAGCAGCTTGCTGGTCAGGTCGTTCTCATCCACCGGATCACCATCATCATCGTACATGTAGGCGACGCCTCTCTGAGAGTCATAGCCCGTCAGGTCGTCATAGTAATAGTCGGGAAGGCTGTTATTGCCGATATCGCAGTCGTTCAGCCAGCCCCACCAGAAGTGCCGGACCGCCTTGTTGAATTTCAGGTCCGCCTGAATGATCACGAAATCGTCCACCTTGGGATCGCCCCACATCTTGTAGGTCAGCGTGTGCTCCACACCCAGGTCCATGGGCGAGTAGTAGGTGTCGAAGGTGCTGGAGACCTCTATATAGTTGTGACTCGGCTGTGCCACGTTGAAGCCGCTGCACACAGAGTCGTACATGAGGAAATCCAGCTGGTCAAAGGTGCCTATCGCGGTCCAGGGCTCCCCGGCGTCGGCCTCGACAACGAAACCGCCGGCCCATGGGCCTCCCTGGAAGACCTGGAGGTTCCCCGAAGACCCGGGATAGTACCCGGTGTCCATGGTGATTCCCACAGTGTACACCGCGGGGTACCAGAGATCCCCTATCGTGAAATTGAAGTTCGCGGAGACGCACGGCGCCGCCGCGCCCTCCAGCAGGCCGGCCCCGTCGCTCCCGAAGCGCTCAGCCAGACCCTCGTCATAGGCAAATGCATTGAAGCTTACAATCAGAGCGATTAGCAGATAGATCGGAATGGTCTTCCTGATATCCATTTCAAACCTCCGGCTTTAGAATCCTATCTTGAAGCCTGCCCTGATCTCTCTTGGCGGGCCGTAAACAGTCACATCGTTATAAGGGCCAGTCCACTCACCCGTGTATCTGAGATGCCTCATCAAATCGGTATCATCATCGTCGAAGGCCACCAGGTTCTTCTTGTTGAAGAGATTGTAGATCTCCATGAAGACCTGCTGATTGCTGTTCCTGAAGTGGAAGTCCTTCGAGAGTTTCATGTTCACCGTCGAGGTGTTGGGGAACCTGGCGGTGTTCTGCTCCGGCTGGGCCGACCTGGTGTTCTCGACCGGGGTATACGGCGAGCCGGTGGCGTACTTCACGAGCATATTCACAGCCCAATTGCCGCGGCGGCCGTAGCCAAGGTCCAGAACCAGGGTGTGACGCCTGTCCCAGTCAAGATAGTATTCCTTGGTCGGAGGCACATTGTCCGCGAAGTGGTTCAGATAGCCCTCTATGGTGTCGGAGCTTCTCCCCTTCGCGATCATATAGGTGTAGAGCAGCCGGCCCATCCAGTCTTCCCGGAAGCGCTGCTGCACAGTGAATTCCACACCCCGCACATTGCCCCAGTCGGTGTTCCGGTACGTGGTGTACTCCACGGCGTCCGCGGGGGTGTCCGGGTCCTTGCTGTTGTTGACCACCTGCGTGGATATCAGGTTGTCGATGTCCTTGTAGAAACCGGTGACGTCCAGCATCAGGTCCGGGTTGACCAGATGCTCGACACCGACCTCATATGAGACCGTCTGCTCGGGACTCAGATTCGGGTTGCCTATGAGAGGCCAGGCACCGCCCATGTCGTACTTGGTGTTGGTGTAGAGGTACCCGAAGGGCGGAATCTGGTAATAATGCCCGTAGGTGAAGTGAAGAACCGATGTGCTGCCCACGGGATGGGATATTCCCAGCCTGGGGCTGATATTGTATTTCGGGGTGGCATCCACCAGTTTCCACAGCGGGGGCTCGGTATTGTCCGGGCCGCCACCCTCAGGCCCCGGCACCTGTATCTCGGGATCCCAGGGATACACGGGATCCGACGGTACCTTGACATTGGGGTCGAAGTAGTCGAATCTCGCGCCGAAGTTGACTATCAGGCCGCTGTACTCGACCTTGTCCTGAGCATAGAAAACGCTGTAGAGAGGTTCAACCAGGTAGTCGTTTCTGTAGATATTGCCCGAAGGAGCATAGACTTCCTGATGAAGCGTCTTGTACCTGGCCATCTCTCCGCCGACCTTGACCTGGTGATGCGAGTTCACCTGGCTGGTAACGCTGCTTCTGAGGCTGTAGACCGTGGTGTTCGACTGGTGGAACAGTGGATTGTCGCCGCTGACTATGAAGTTGTCCTCATCGTACTCTGGCGAGAGATTCAGGCCTCCTCCGCCCTCTTCCTTCGGAGTGGTGTTCCACTCCTGCGACTTGCTCATATCCCACCACTTGCCCGGCTGGGCGACGTGATAGTCGGTCTCGAATCTCGAGACCGAAATATCATAGTAGGTGTTGTTGCTTATCATATGGCTGAGTCCCAGCATTCCCATATAGGTACCGCGGTCATAACCCAGGAAGCTCTCCGGGACCTTCTGGCGCTGGGCGTCCCAGGCGCTGAACTGAGTGTCATAGTAAATGCCCTCGAAGAAGAGCTTCATGCTGTTGCCGGGGAACCCGGTCACCTTCCAGATCAGCTGGTCGCGGTCGCGGTTCTGGTTGGGCAGTGTATAGACATGCGGGTCCCAGTCATCCCACTTGGTGGTCTCGCCTGAGACGAAGTACCTGACCTGCCGGGTCCAGGGTGTCGGGCCGCTCAGAGCGAGTTTGGCGGTCCTGAAACCGGTATCATACTTCGACTCGTGGTCCGCTGATTCCCAGAGGGATTCGATTGGAAGGTTGAACCCCAGGTCCAGCTGTCCCTTGAACCTGAGCCCGCCCTCCCGGGTGATCACATTGACGATACCCGACTGGGCGTTTCCATACTCAGGATTGAAGCCGCCGCTCTGGATGACCATTTCCTGGATGGCAGCCTCATCATAGCTTGCCGATGCCCTGGAGAAAATGGGATCGAGTATGCTGGCCCCATTGACGGTGTAAGACAGCTCGGTCTCGCGGCCTCCGCGAACGTGCAGGCCTCGCCTGTCAAGCGCGGCACCGGTCTGATAGGCAACGATGTCGAACGGCGACTCGACGGGAAGCATGGCGATCTCTTCCTGGTCGACAATTGTCACAGAAGAGGTGACGTCCTTCTTGATCATGGGACGCTCCGCCGTCACCACGATCTCGGGGACGACATCAAGCACCGCCGGGTTCAACACGAAGTCGATCGGTGTGGTCAGATCCGTGCTCACGATCACGCGGTCCTTGACCATCGCCTGGTAGCCCATCATGGTGGCCTTCACCGAATAGGTCCCCGGCGGAAGGTTGACGATGTGGTAGAGCCCCTCGAGATTGGTGATTCCGCCGAGAGTGGTATTCTCCACCGTCACGTTCACCGCGAACAGGGGTTCGCCGGTATCGGCATCGATAACCATGCCGGCGATCTTGCCGGTCGTGCCCGCCTGCACCGAGCAGGCAAAGAGGACCACGATCAACCCGGCAATCACACAGAATGCGGGCCTGCGCATAGCACACCTCTCCGTTAAGAGTGTTCGAAATTGCATGTATTAACTCCCCACAAGAGATTTATCGGCGGAGGTGTGCCGGGCTTTAGCATCAAAAACAGGGCCACATATAGAGGTAAGGAAAAGAGGTGCGGATGCCTATCTCACATATCGGAAACCGGCGCGGCGCCCAGGCCCGGCAGATCCGGGAGCGCAAGCACGCCGTCGCGGGCTCTCACCCCTGTGAAGGGGTCATTGCTTATC
This sequence comes from bacterium, assembly GCA_050116545.1. Classification (GTDB taxonomy): domain Bacteria; phylum Arandabacterota; class Arandabacteria; order Arandabacterales; family Arandabacteraceae; genus JAUVJV01. The sequence continues at coordinate 3,739 of JASFOL010000209.1, forward strand.
AGCAGGTTCCCATCGAGATCACAGTAGTCGGCAAGGGATGCAAGGTGGGCGGCCGCGGTTATGGCCAGCGAGCTCTCAACCATGCAGCCCAGCATAACTTTCATGCCCCGGGCCCCGGCCGCTGACGCTATCCGCCTGGCGTGCAGCAACCCGCCGCACTTCATCAGTTTGATATTGACCCCGTCCACCAGGCCGTGCCAGGCGTCCACATCCTCCGCCACGACAATGCTCTCATCGACCATGATCACGGCGTCAGTCGCCCGCCTGAGCTTCCGGTAGCCTTCCAGGTCATCTCTGGGAAGAGGCTGCTCGAAGAACTCGATCGAGAACCGGTCCCGGTAGGCATTGACCTTCTCGACGGCCTCATCAGGCGACCAGCCCTCATTGGCGTCGACCCTGAGGACGGCATCGGTCT
>JASFOL010000210.1:0-4089 GCA_050116545.1 bacterium
GCCTGAGGCGCATAGGCCGAAGGCGGAATCACCATCCCGCCGCTGTAGAAGGAGTAGGCATCCGAGACGTGTTCGTCCACTGTGCCCAGGTTGAAGGTGGCATGGTCCTCATCCTGGTAACCTTCGCCTATCACATAGGCAAACCAGAATGTCGCCTGATCTCCGGCTTCCACATCATAAGGTCCGACCGCGTTCAGCATCCTGTAGTCAAAATCGGTGGGTGAATCGAAGGTGTTCTCCCAGTCTCCATTCAGGCGCTCGTACGCGTCCTGCCTTGTGGAGTAGTCATTGTTCCAGTCCCAGTAGTTCTTGGTCACCCATCTCTGTTCATCGCTGGGGGCCGCGGTGACCGGACCACCCACCGGCGGGGCGGCCAGCAGGACCTGGGCGATCACATTCGGGGTCTGGAAGAGGCTGTCCTCGACGCTCGCTGCCGGCGGCTGGTACGGAACCGGATCATAGTCCCAGTCACGCATATAGCAGTATCTCTGGTCTTCATCCCAGCCGGCATAATCGTCGAAGTAATAGTCGGCCAGGCCGACATCGCCTATGTCGCAGTCGCTGGAGAAGCCCCACCAGAAGTCCTTGATGCTCTTCGAAAAGTCAATGGTGCACTTCAAGAAGACCCAGTTGTCATATTCCCGCACGCCCCAGGAGTGCCACTCATAGGTGACGGTCATGCCCAGGTCTCCGTCAATGATCCCGCGGTCGCTCTCCACCTCTTCCTTCAGGCCCGTGTTGACCTTCATCGTTACACGCCTGTAAGGATAGGGATAATCGAAATCATACTCATCCTCTACCACGGCCTGAATCTCGAGGTCGTCATATGTGGCGGGGTCGCTGTGAGCACCATCGGCTCCCTGATAGAGCCAGGGAAGGTCGAAATAGTCTTCGGAGTCATCGTCCCAGACATAGCCTCCGGCCCACATGCCGGCCTGCCACACCACCGACTGGTCGCCGCCACCGGGATAGTAGGCGGAAATGTCATAGTAGCCTATGTATCCCTTGTTGGAAATGTTCGGGAACCACATGGCCCCGGACTGGCCCAGGTCGTTGAAGTATTCATCGTTGACCTGTGAGGGACTCGTTTGCGTCTCTATCGGCCGGGCTTTCACCCTGGCCTCGGAGATGCCGGCCAGTGTCGCTATGAAACATACTGCGAGCGCAAAGCAAACCCATCTCTTCATGATCGAAAGCCCCCTTTGCCCTAGAAGTTCACCCTGAGGCCCCAGACGACGTTCTGCGCCGGGCCGTAAATCGTGTAATCAGTGAATGGACCAAGATAGTCACCCGGGTTCTGGAGCAGCCAGTTCCTGAGATCCTGATCGGTGTCATCCCAGTTGACCAGGTTCCGCCGGTTGAAGACATTGGTCATACGCATGAACAGGTCCCAGTCAACATCGAAGAGCCCAAACCACTTGTGAATTTCGAAGTCCACATTGTTGATCGACGGGAACCGCGCGAAGTTGCGGCTGGGCTTCTTTCCAAGTGCCGCGGGATCGGTATAAGGCGCGCCGGTCGCATACCGGATGGAGACGTCGGCGCTCCAGTTCTTGGGCTTTGCGTATCCCGTGGTCAGGAGGAAGGTGTGGCGCCTGTCCCAGTCCAGGTAGAACTGCTGAGTCGGGAATTCCTCGTCGTCGAAGCGTCTCAGATAACCCTCGTTGACGTCGGAGCTGAAGCCCTTACCGACCATGAAGGTGTAAGCGAAGTGATACCTCAGGTTGCCGGCAGGCGGCCGTTTCAAGTTGATCTCGAAGCCGCGGATATTCGCATAGCCCGAGTTCATGTAGAAGGAGTAGTTGTCCTTCGCCTGAGGGTTTGCATCAACCGAAGGCCCCACCGTGACCGTCTCGGTCATGTCGGTTATGTCTTTGTAGAAGAAGGTGAGATCCACCGCGGCGGTTGAGCCGAGCGACTGGTTCACCCCGATCTCATATGCCACGGTCTTCTCGGCTTCCAGGTCCGCATTGCCGGCAGAGAGCCAGCGGCCCCTGGTGTGGAACTTCTGGTTGGCGAACATGTAGTTGAAGGACGGCATCTGGAAGAAATGGCCGTAAAGGAAGTGCAGATAACTGCTCTCCGTGATCGGATGCGACACGCCAAGACGGGGGCTCAACTTCCACTTGGTGGTCGCGTCCTTGAGACCTCCCCAGACAACGCCATCTTCATCAGTGTATTCATAGTCAATCGGGGCCTTGTAGCCGTCCGGCCCGTGCCAGAGCTCGGCCGGGGCGTCCAGCCAGTACGGATGGTTGTAGTCCCTGAAGGTTGTCGTATTGGGATCGAACCAGTCCAGCCTCAGGCCCAGGTTCATGATCATGCCCTCGAACTCCAGCTTATCCTGGGCATATAGGGCGCCTCCCCACGGATTCACATCGTATTCGTAGATATAGAAGTTGGCGGTCGAGGCAAAGATGTCGTGGTTTAAGACATCGTAGAAGTTGAGGTCCAGACCGGTCTTGAACTCGTTTCTCCCCTTCTGGAGCGTATAGGCCGTCCTGAATGCCATGACGGTCTTTTCCTGCTTGTCGTAATATGGGTTATCGCCGCTTATTACGAAGTTGTCTTCATCGCGGCGGATATCGAGATCCCAATCGTACTTGTCGATATTGTCCTGCTCGCTGAGCCTGGGATCCCATCCCTTACCCGGCATAGCCCGCTCCCAGGTATTGTCGAGATAACTCGCCGAGGCCTCGATGAAGGACCGGTCATTGATCATATGGCTGCCGTTAAGCGCGAAACGCATATTCTCGGTATCGGCCCGCCGCCAGGTCCACGGCACCTTGAGGCGCTCATACAACCTGTAGGAATCATAGCTGCCCACCCGGTAGCTGTCCTCATAGTTGAAGACGAACTTCAACTTGGACCTGCCACGGCGGTAGGTGAGAACGCCGTCATATAGATCCTGCTTGGCCGGGCGGTCGAGCGCCTCCACCCGAAGCTCGCCGTCATCCCAATCGCTTCGCTCGAGACCGATTACATACTTGAGGTCTCCCTCTTCATGCATGAATACGGGACCGCTCAGGAAGAGGCGGGCCCGCTGTTCGCCGGTGTCCAGCTGATCGCCTGCATCCTCGCTGTTCCAGAACATGTGCAGCGGCAGGTAAGACCTGTATTCCAGAGAGCCCTTGAACTTCTGGGAGCCTTCATTTGTGATGATGTTCACGATGCCGGAGCTTGCATTGCCGTACTCGGCGTTGAAGCCGCCCGTGAAAACGATCATCTCATTGACAGCCTGGGTGGAGACAAAGAGCATGGAGTTATTGGCGATGGGGTCCTGAATGGGCGAGTTGTCCACATAGTAGCCGACCTCGTCTTCACGGCCGCCCCTGATATGACTTCCCCTCGCGTCAACAGATGAGCCTGAGATGAAGTTGACGATATTTGTCGGGTTGTCAACCGGAAGCGACTGCACCTCGCTGCTCGACATGATATGTCGAGTCGAGGTGACATCAACCTGGACTATGGGCCGTTCCGCCTGGACCACGATGGGCTCCAGCTCGGCCGCGACAGTCGGTTCCAGGGCGAAGTCCACTATCTGGGTCAGACCCGGATTGACCAAAACGCCCTCTACCCTCATGGGCTTATAGCCCATGAAAGAGGCCTGGACATCATATGTCCCGGGCGCCACGTTCAGGACGGCGTAGAGGCCGTCAGCCAGCGACATGCCGCCCATCGGGGTTCCGACGATGACAATATTCGCGAACTGGAGAGCCTGGCCTGTCTCTGCGTCCGTGACCCTTCCAGCGATTTTCCCGACGTTCTGGCCAAAGCACAGGGCCGGGATAACCCCAACGAGCAGGAGCACTATCAGGGCCTTAAGGGTGACACTTCTCATGACCTACCTCCTTTTGACCAATTGGTAGACTGGCATTCAGAAGCAGAATTGCCTGGATCAAGGCTGCCCTGACATGGGCAAATCAACCCCGGGGTGGGATTGATACTTCTGAGCAACTTCTGGTCAGACTCAAAAGAGCTTTCCAATACGGAATCTCTCCCGCCTGTGCCTGCCGCCTCCCTGGGTGGAGATGACAGGTAGATGAGCCGAAACTTTTCACCTCACCTCACCCGCGCCGACTTTGCGCT
>JASFOL010000211.1:0-4056 GCA_050116545.1 bacterium
ACGAGCAGAATGCCCCAGCCGATGCCCCCCGCGGACTGCTCGGTCTTGCCTATCACCGATAGCAGCATCATGATCCCCACAAAGGCGATCGATGACGAGACTATCGCAAGCGCCAGTAGCGGCACCGATCCGGGCCGGAGACCGAAGACCAATCTGGCCAGCAAGAAGAGCGCCACCGAGATCACCACCGTCGTGGCGAAGCAGGCGAGGGCCTTGCCCGCGAGGATCTGGGAGCGGCTGATGGGCGCAGTCTGGAGCCGTACCAGGGTGCCATGAGTTCGCTCCACAACTATGGAGATCCCGAACGCCGCTGCCGCGCCGATGATTCCCCAGATAGCTCCCTGGGGGAAGGACACGGCATAGGCGCTTGTCGGGCCGGCCCTCGAGACCGTGATCTCGGCGCGTGTGACCACCAGGGGCTGGAACCCGCCCGGGGGGCCGCCCGCGGCGCCCCCTGAAGCGGCGGTATCGGTACCGGCCATGAAAGAACCGTCCCCCAGGAAGCGGTCAAGGTCCGTGAAGAACTGATTGAGATTATCCCGCGCGCCGGAAGGCATGCCGACAGAGCCGCGAAGCGCTTTCCTGGCATCATTGATGCTGCTTCGCTGGGACGCCGGATCTGTGAAGAGCTTCTGAAACCTCTCGGACCCGTACTTCATCAGGATGCCCTCCAGCATCCCGGCGGTCGTTTGCTTGGACGGGTCCACGCCCAGTTCCACATTCGGCGCCTCGCCCCAGAACATCCGCTTGCTCGCCTCCCCGAACCCGGGCGTCAAGGCGATGTATGCCGATACCTTGCCGCGGCGCACCTGGCTGATGGCTTCTTCTCGGGTGGCCGGCCGGATATCCAGCTCGGTGGCATCGGCCAGCCGTTTCACAAATGCGGCCGATTCCTCGCTCATGTCCTCGTCCACCACCAGAACCGGAATCGCGCTGCTCTGGCCGCCGCCATTGCCGCCAAAGATCGAGCCGAAGAACACCGCCATCAGCAGGGGAAAGAAGAGGACGAAGAAGAAGCCTGTCTTGTCGCGCACGATCAGTTTCAGGTCTTTTATGGCAAGGGCTATGACTTCTCTCATTCAGTTATCCCTCAGATGCCGTCCGGTAAGGTTGAGGAAGACGCCCTCCAGGTCCGGGCTCTCCACGCTGAAGCGGAGCAGCTTACCCCCCTCCTGGAGTTTGACAAGCTCGGCCACAGGATCGTCGGTCTCCACCCGGACCTCTCCAGAAGCCCTCTCAGCCGTGACCACGCTCGAGCCGCCATGGGCCGCGATCAAACCGGGCACCGTGTCCAGGGCCAGCATCCTGCCCTGGTCCATTATGCCCACACGGTCGCACAGGCGCTGGGCTTCCTCCATGTAATGGGTGGTGTATACGATGGTGCAGCCCTCGCCGCGCATGGCCTCTATCTTCTCAAAGATCGAGTTGCGCGACTGGGTGTCCACCCCGACAGTGGGCTCATCGAGGAGCAGAAGCTCCGGCTCATGAATCAGTGCGACGGCCATGTTGAGCCTTCGCTTCATGCCGCCAGAGTAGGCTGTGATTCTCTCCCGGCGGCGGTCCCACAGGTCGACAAATTCCAGAGTCCAGCGGACGCGCTCCCTGAGACGCTTTCCGTGGAGGCCCTGGATCTTGCCGAAGAATGAGAGGTTTTCCTCGGCGGAGAGCTCCTCGTAGAGGGCAAGGCCCTGGGGAGCTACTCCGATCTTCGCGCGCACCTCGGACCTGGTCGGTGAGCCCGAGCCGTCGAGAACGACCTCTCCCCGGTCGGGCTTCAACAGCCCTATGGCCATGTTGACGGTGGTTGTCTTGCCCGCGCCATTGGGCCCTAGGAGCCCGAAGACTTCTCCCCGGCGTATCGTGAGCGAGAGATCGTCGACCGCCACGGAGGCTCCGAAACTCTTGTGGAGATTCCTAAGTGTCAGCATTTCGTCTACCCAATCGCCTATCCGCTGCGCTCTCTCAAGCGCGCAAGTCTCTCCCGGGCATCTTCAAGCACCGGGATACCCGGATCCGCATCCTTCCATGTATCAACGAAAGTCTCATACTGCTCTATGGCCTTGGAGTTCCACCCGGATCCCTCATAGGCACGGCCCAGGAAGTAGTGAGCCTTGAGAGACCATACCGGTGTGGTGGCCCTCACCCAGTCATACCTTGTGATTCCCTCCTCCAGCAGGTCCACAGCCTCACTGAGCCGGCCCGAATCAATGCACATCATCGCCGCTATCGTACGGACGTGTAGCAGCGGATCTTCCTCGGCGATACTCTTCTCCATGAAAGCAATGGCTTCATCTGTGTTTCCGCGGGCATACTCGAGAAGGGCGAGAAGCATGAAGACTTGCTGAGTTGCGGCTTCGGGGCGTTCTTTGTATGCCGCGATAACAGGAGCTGCGAGCCTTTCAGCTTCATCGAGATTCCCGGCCAGGCATAGCAGGCCTATGTAAAACTCGGCAGCGAATGAGGGGTCATTGGGAGCCATCTTCGCCCGCTCTTCAGAGCACTTGCGGCCCGCTTCGAGTGCGGCCGCAGAGTCCCCGAGTTCCATGTGGACCAGAGCCATCATGCGATACTTCGAAGCCGTCGATAAACCCACGTACTGCTCCATTCTGTCAGCGGCTATTCCATCCTCGAGAACCCGGAGCCCTTCTGAGAATTTGCCCCTGTAAAGGGGAACTGTAGCCAGGTACATCCTGCCGAGCGAGCGCGTCGATCTGCTTTCGCTGGTGGCCATGCACTTGAAGCAGCTGTCCGCCCCGGAATAGTCCCGCTTGAACAAGTACATTCTGCCCTCGGCGCTCGTCGAGTACAGCGGTCTGATCTGGGAAGCTCTCTTGTAGGACTCAAGGGCATCATCGAGCCTTCCGTTGAAGGCATAGAGGTCGCCCCTGGTGTCATAGGGATTGGCTTCATCGGGGGCAAGCGAGATGTACTCGTTAATGGCCCAGATCGCATTGTCAAGATCACCCAGATTACTATACGCATAGGCCAGCTGATTGAGGGTTTCCTTGCTCTCCGGATCGATCTCCAGAGCTCTCCTGAAAGACTCGATCGCCTTTTCGGTCTCACCGAGGTTCATCCTCAAGGTCATCCCCAGGCTGAGGTGGGCCCGGACATCATTGGGATAGCTCTCGGTCAGTTTCTCAAGCGTCTCCACCGCCAGCCTGTAATCTCCGTTGTGCCTGGCGGACATCGCGTGTATATATTCCCGTTCGAAATCGCTCGCTTTGTCGGCGTGCCTGACCGCCCGGGCAAGCATCTCCGACTTCTCAGGTTCACTCACCACATATGAGAGTGCCCAGTTGGCCATGGCGAAGGTCGAGTCATACGCCAGCGCTTTCCGGAAACTTGCCTCGGCTTCCCTGTGATAGTGTTTCCAGAAGAAGTCAAAGCCCTCGATGAAGTAGCGGTAAGCTTCCGGGGAGTCGGTGGTGACGTCGGCGATGGCCTGATCGGTCTCGGTCCGGGCCTCTTCAGGCAGGGCCAGATCGTCCCTTATCTCTGCGCTCAATCTGTCGACCACGGCGAAAATGTCCTCTCCGGGCTCGCCGGCCACACGCTGGCTCGCCAGGATCTTTCCCGTCCTCGCGTCAGATATGTCCGAGGTTAGTATGACATTGGGTTCAATCTGGAAGACATTGCCGGTCAGGATCCACTTCACCCCGGCCCTCTCAGCGATCTCGGAGGCGACGGTCTCGTCGATCACCTTGAGGTCCGCCTTGCCCAGGCTCTGGAGTATGTCAAAGAGCCGCTGGCGGCTTATCACCTCTATATAATCCGATTCCGACAGGTCTGTTATGAGGAGGGAGGAGGCCATCATTCCGGTCCTGTCACTGTCCCCGGGGTCGACCATGTTGGCGAAGTACATGATCGCAAGCGAGTTCGCCCCGGCGACCGCCTCGGTGTCCGGCCCCATCTCCACCCTGAAGGGCTGGAGAACAAAGATCAGGAGAGCGATCGCGCAAATGGCGGCCAGGGGTAGCAGCACCTGCCGCAGCCTCTTTCCGGAGCCGCGGCGTGTCGGGGCCGGGGAGATCCGCGCGGTATCTGTGAGTCCCG
>JASFOL010000212.1:0-4043 GCA_050116545.1 bacterium
TATGGGCAAAACTTCGGTTGCCATCTGCAAGCTCCCTCGACCGGCAGCCGCATGCCGCCGGCAGGCCAAAGTCCCAATTCAGGAGTGCGGCACTCAGAATGTCAGCATCGCGAACCTGACAATGAAGAGGGCCGCCAGCACATAGACTATCACACTCACATCCTTCCAGCGACCGGAAAATGCTTTCACCAGCGGGTAGCTGATGAAACCTATTGCGATACCATTGGCTATCGAAAAGGTGAGCGGCACCGCGATCATGGTGAGGAATGCGGGTATGGACTCATCCGGAGTATCCCACCTTATCTTGCAGACCACGGACATCATAAGGCTGCCCACCAGGATGAGGGCCGGCGCGCTCGCGGCCCGTGGCACCATCGCCGCCGCCGGACCGATGAAAATGAACGCGGCAAAGAGCAGGGCAACCACGACTGCGGTGAGGCCCGTCCTCCCTCCTTCCGAGATGCCGGCTGCGCTCTCGATATACGATGTCACCGTCGAGGTCCCCAGCGCCGAGCCCACTATCGTGCCGCCGGCATCGGCAAGCAGCGCGCGGTTGGCCCTGGGAAGCTTCCCGTCCACCATGAAGCCTCCCCGCTCTCCCACCCCGACAAGGGTTCCCATCGTGTCGAAAAGATCTATGAAGAGAAAGACAAAGATCACATTGAGGAAGCCGAGCTTCAAGGCGCCCTTGAGGTCGAGCGCCAGGAAAGTGGTTCCGGCTTGCGGCATGCCGACCAGCCGATCAGGAACCGGGATGATCTTGAAGGCGATGCCCACCAGCGTGGTGACGATTATACCGATCAGGATCGCGCCCCTCACCCTTCGCACCATCAGGACGCTGGTCAGCACCAGGCCGAAACATGAGAGCAGCGTGGTCGGGGCCTTGAGGTTTCCCAACCACACCATCGTGCTTTCATTGGCCACGATGATACCGGCATACTGGAGACCTATCATGGCTATGAATATGCCGATGCCGGCCGCTATCCCCACCTTTATGGCCTGGGGTACCGCGTTTATGATCATCACGCGGATGCGCGTGAAGGTGAGCAGCATGAAGATGCATCCGGAAAAGAACACTGCACCAAGGGCGATCTTCCAGGCCTGGTCGGATCCTGTGACTGCGGCTATATAGGGCACGGCGGTATAGGCGAAGTAGGCATTGAGGCCCATCCCCGGAGCCAGCGCGATCGGGTAATTTGCTGAGAAGGCCATTATCAGGGTGGCGATCGCCGCAGAGACACAGGTGGCGAAAAGGGCGGCGTCGAAGGGAATGCCCGCGTCGGCCAGAATACCCGGGTTGACGAAGATCACGTAACCCATCGTCATGAAGGTGGTCAGCCCCGCAAGCACCTCTGTTTTCACATTTGTGTTGTTCTCACTCAGACGGAAAACGCGATCGAGCAACATTGATTCCCCCCCCGATTCCATGGCTCGAGACCGGTCCGGGCGCGGGCTGTGAAGGCCGTCGGTGAGTCGGCCCCGTACGGCCGTCTAGCCGGCTCCGCCCGCCAGTTCCTTCTTGTACGCGGCCAGCTTCTTGCGCAGGCCGGCGTCGGAAAGCGCGAGAATCTCAACTGCAAGGACGGCCGCATTGTGCGCGCCCGATCCCCCGATAGCCACAGTCGCCACCGGCACGCCGGCGGGCATCTGCACGGTTGCAAGAAGGGCGTCCAGGCCCCCCACCGCCGAGCCGGCCATCGGCACCCCGATAACAGGCAGCGTTGTCTCGGAAGCCACGGCTCCGGCCAGATGCGCGGCCATTCCCGCGCCCGCAATTATCACTTTGAAGCCTTTCTTACGGGCTTCCCGCGCGAAGTCCCTGGTCTTCTCGGGAGTCCTGTGCGCCGACAATACGTGGGTGCTGTACTCCACCCCGAAACGGGCAAGCACGCTTGCGGCGCGTTCCATGACCTCGGAGTCTGACTTGCTTCCCATCAGTACCGCAACCTCTGGTTTGCCCAAGCTATCTCACCTCCAGCTTCTCCAGCCTTGCCAGGCCCTTTACGCCGATGTCTCTTCGGTTCTGGGCACCCTCGAACCTTACAAGACGCACGCTGTTGTAGGCCACCCTTCGTGCCGCTCTCAAGGTGTCACCCATTCCGGTCACGGCGAGCACGCGGCCCCCCGACGTTCTCAGGCTGCCGTCTTCGGCGCGCCTTGTCCCGGCATGAAAGACCTCCACGTCGTCATGGCTTGCGGCGCGTTCCACACCGGTGATCACCATGTCCTTCCTATAACTCCCGGGATAGCCGCCCGAGGCCAGGACCACGCTCACCGCCCAGTTTTCCGCGCGGACCTTCCGGGTGCGGCCCAGGCTGCCGCGGGAGGCATCGAGAAGCAGATTGCCAAGATCAATGTCAATCACCGGGAGCATGCACTGGGTCTCAGGATCACCGAACCTGGCATTGAACTCGATCACAAATATGCCTTTCTTGTTGAGGATCAGCCCGGCATAGATCACACCCCTGTAGCTGATGCCCTTCTTTTTCAGTCCATCCAGCAGCCGGCCAAACACCACATCCTCTATGCGGTCCATGGCCTGCCGGTCTATCACGGGAGCAGGGCAATAGGCTCCCATCCCGCCGGTATTGGGTCCACGATCGCCGTCGAAGGCCGGCTTGTGATCCTGAGAAGGGGGAAGCAGCACATAGTCCTCACCGTCGGTCACCGCGATCACCGAAGCTTCCTCGCCCCTCAGCTTCTCTTCTATTATTATGGTATCGCCCGCATCGCCGAACACCCGCTCACCCATCATCCGCTCCACCGCTTCGGCGGCTTCCCTCTTGTTCTTAGTGACTATGGCGCCCTTGCCTTTGGCCAGGCCGTCCGCCTTGACCACCAGGGGCCGCTTCGATTTCGCCACGTGCTCCAGGGCCCGTTCACGCGACGTGAACACTTTGAACTGCGCGGTGGGAATCGAGCTGGAGGCCATCAGCTCTTTTGCGAACACCTTGCTGCTCTCGAGCTGCGCGCCTTCGGCCCTCGGTCCGAAGGCCTGAATACCGGCATCGGTCAGAGCGTCCACCAGCCCCAGGGCGAGCGGATCTTCGGGGCCTACAATCACCAGGTCGGGCTCAAGCTCCCTGGCGAAGCCGGTGACCGCCGCCACGTCGGCCGGCTGGATCTCGACATTGGTGCCCAGCTCAAGGGTCCCCCCATTGCCCGGCAGAAAATGGACTTCGCTTCCTTCGGTCTGTTTCAGTTTCCACCCGAGGGCATGTTCGCGCCCTCCAGAGCCGATCACGAGATACTTCATGCGTGAAATTCTCCTCCTGGGGCAGTCTATCTGAATCTTGCCACGCGCCTGATACCCACAATCCTCAATGACCTGGCGAATTCGTCAATTCCGTCCAGAACCACCCCCCTCGACGAAGAGCTGTGCATCATCTCACGATTGGTTACGGCTATGCCGACATGGGTCGGCCTGCCCTGTTTCCCGAAGAAGATCAAATCGCCGGTCTTCACGTCCTTCCTGCTCCGGCTCACCCCCTGCCCGAACTGCTCCAGCACCGTCCGCGGGAGATTGACGCCCAGCGAGGCATATACCGAGTTCACAAGACCAGAGCAGTCAATCCCGCCGGGAGTTGTGCCGCCGCTCATATACGGCGTGCCCTGGTAGCGGTTGAGCTCGTCAAGCAGCCGGCCGCGGCTGGCAGAGGGAAGCCGGTCGTCTTCCCAACCGATATCGTCGCGGTAGACGGGTGCCGAGGAAGCACCACAGCCGTGAATGCCTGCTGTTGCGGCAAGAACAGCCATGCCGGCGATCAGGAGGATCAGACCGCGCCGGACGCCCATCCGTGACCGGCGCCGCCAATCACGCCACTGGCAGGATACCCCACGCACATGGAAATACATAGGTAAGTCCACCGGTATCGAGAAAGGAGCCGGCAACCGACAGAGCATGCTCGAGGTCTCTAGCCGGTACCAGGCCCATACGCTTGACTGTGTCATCTTCCAGAGAGGATATAAGCACGACCTTCAGCCGCTCAAGCTTTTTCAGCAATGAAAGGGCCGTATGCCCGTGAATCCCATAGTGCTTCAAG
>JASFOL010000213.1:0-4032 GCA_050116545.1 bacterium
GCGGTTTGCGGCCTGCTGGTCTCGATCTTCTCCGTTTCCGTGGGCGGGACCGCGCTGGTCATGGTCCCGCTTCTTATTTTCCTCGGGCTTGATCCCAGGACCGCCATCGCCAGCAACAGGTTTGCCATTCTCTTCCTGAGCGGCACCGGGGCGCTCACCTTCATGCGCAGCGTCCCGCTTCCTCAACCCAGGGTCATCGCGTTCCACATCGTGCCTGTGGTCGCGGGCGCATTTCTCGGCGCCACCCTGATAATGATAACGGCGCAGGGCACCATCAGAGTGGTCGTGGCCGGCGCGACCATTGCGGTCGCCCTTCTGCTTCTCTTCAAGCGGGACATTGGCGTCAAGCCGGCGCCCGAGCCTGCCGGAAGAGAAAGAGTGCTTCTGAGCATGGCCCTCACTTTTCCCCTCTCGATCTATGGCGGCTATTTCGGAGGCGGCTACGCGGCGCTGCTCACCTATCTCCTGGTCTTCGTGCTCCGACTCACATTCCTGCAGGCGGTGGCGTCCACAAGGATGTTGAGCGTGTTCATGGCCGCTTCGGCTTCGGCGCTGCTGGGGATGAAGGGAGTGATCGACTTCAGCATGGCCATACCGCTTGCGGTGGGCTACATCGTCGGGGGAAGGATAGGTGCCCGGATCGCCGTCCGGAAGGGGAACCGGTGGGTCAAGACCCTCTTCGTACTGGCCGCGATTGCCATGAGCGTGAGGCTCCTCGTCACAACTCTCTGGTAATGCCATACCTCCCCGGCAATTAAGTATGGTGTCCTTCCGTCTCTGATGGCATAATCGAAACCACAGAAGGAGGGACCCAATGAAACTGTCATACCGGCTTATGTGTATTCTCTCGGCGCTCGCGGTCATGCTTACCCTCTCTTGCTCCAGCGAGAAGAGCGGGATTACCCTGATGATAGGCGGCGCTCCGGCCGAGCTCGACTACTGGGAGACCCTGCTGGCGGACTTCACCCGCGAGTCCGGCATCCCGGTTGAGCTGATGCGCCAGCCCACCGATACCGACCAGCGGCGTCAAAGCCTGATAGTGCCCCTCAAGGCGGGCGAGAGCGACCCCGATGTCTTCCTGATGGACATCGTCTGGATCGGCCAGTTCGCCGCTTCAGGGTGGCTCGAAAGTCTGGGGCCGATGGTGGCCCGCGACGGGTTCGATACCGCCCCGTTTTTCGAGCGCGTGATAGATTTCGCCGACACCTATGAAGGAGATCTGGTCGCTCTTCCGGTTTACGTGGATGCGGGCCTGCTCTACTACAGGCAGGACCTCCTGATCGAATACGGATACACCTCGCCACCCGCCACATGGGCGGACCTCGTGAAAATGTCGGTTCAGATCCAGAAAACCCAGAGGATGACCAATCCCGACTTCTGGGGATTCGTGTGGCAGGGTGCACAGTATGAGGGCCTGGTGTGCACCTTCCTTGAGTTCGCAACGGCGGCAGGCGGGGGACTGATCGATCAGTCGGGGACCCTGACGCTGGACAGGCCCGAGAACGTGGCGGCCCTGAGTTTCATGAGAGACTTGATTGCGACCTTCGAGGTCTCTCCACCCAATACCTACACCGAGATGAAAGAGGAAGAGGTGAGAAGCACTTTCCAGAACGGCAATGCCCTCTTCGAGCGAAACTGGCCATATGCCTGGGGGCTCCACCAGGAGGAGGGCTCGGCCGTCAGGGGGCTTGTGGGTATATCTGTCCTGCCGGCTTTCTCGGGCGGCGAGCATGCAGCCACCCTGGGGGGCTGGCACGTGGGCATCTCCCGGTCAAGCGATGACAAGGCGTCAGCCTGGGAGCTGATCAAGTATATTGTCTCCTGGGAAACCCAGCTGGGGTTTGCGCTCAATCTGGGATGGAACCCGGCAAGGCAGGATATCTACGGTGCGCCCGAAATCGCCGAGAGCCTTCCGCATCTTGTCAGGCTGAGGGAGGTGTTCGATGCCGCGGCGGCAAGGCCCAATGTGCCGTATTACAGCCTTCTTTCAGGAGAGCTTCAGCAGCAGGTCAATGCCGCACTGGCTGGAACAGCCACGCCGGCCGAAGCCTTGAAGAGGGCACAGCGGGAAGGTCTTGAGATTGTCGACCGCTACGGGCAGTGAGGACAGGTCATAAAGCCAAGAAATAACACCAGGCGAGGACAGGACACCAGGTCGTGAAGACGGGCGCTGAGGGAGCGAACTTGAAAAGACCCGGCACCTCCGGTGGAAGCCGGGGAGAGGGGCGCACAGCCTTTCTGTTCCTGCTTCCGCTTGTTGCAGTGATCGTGCTCTTCATCGTGGTCCCCGTTCTCGGTACTTTCTGGACCGGTCTCTACCGGGACGTGACATATCTGCCGACCAGGTTTGCCTATCTGTCCAATTACAGAAGGCTGCTCGCGGATTCAGACTTCTGGCGCTCGTTTCGCTTCACCATGCTGTTTGTCGCCATGGCGATCCCGCTGGAGATGCTGCTCGGCATGGTGTTCGCGCTGATACTCAATGAACGCCTGAAGCTAAGAAATGTGCTTCGGGCGACCGTCCTGATCCCCTGGGCGGTGCCCACGATTGTGGCCGCCCGCACCTGGGAACTGATCTATAACTATGGTTATGGTCTGGCCAATTATCTGATAACGCTCTTCGGAATCTCGGACGCGCCCGTCAACTGGCTGGGAAGTCCGGTGAGCGCCTTCTTCGCACTGGTCCTTGCCGATGTCTGGAAGACCACTCCCTTCATCGCCATCATCCTGCTCGCCGGGCTTCAGACCATACCTGAAGAGATCTATGAGCAGGCCAGGGTGGACGGAACCAACTTCGTGCAGCGCTTCTTCAGGCTCACCCTGCCAATGCTCAAGCCCGTGATCGCGGTGGCCCTGATTTTCAGGAGCATCGACACCATCCGGATTCTGGATCTGATCTATGTTGTGACTGATGGCGGCCCCGGGGGATCTACCACATCGCTTTCACTCTATGGATACAAGTACTTCAATGAGGGGGATTTCGGATATGGCTCGGCGGTCGCGGTGGTGGTCTTCGTCATCGCCTTTCTGCTGTCGGTCTCGTACTTGAGGGTGGGTGGATTCGGGAGGGCCGTGGAATGAAAGAGGCAAGGGCTAAGAGGATACTGCTGGTTCTGGGAATATGCTTCATGCTCCTGTTCTGCCTGGCGCCCTTCGTGTGGATGATCCTGGTCTCCTTCGGACGGAATCCCGACTTCCTGAGCGACGGCGTGGAGTTCGCCGCAACTCTTCGCAACTACGCGGACATCCTGACCATCAAGTCGCTCCACTTTCTTGAGTATCTGAGAAACAGCCTGGCCGTGAGCGGCCTGGTCGCAGTGGCATGTGCCATGATTGCGGCGCTTGGCGCTTATGCGGTCTCCCGGATCGAGTTCCGCGGGCGCATGCTCCTGTCGCTTGCGGTGCTGGCTTTCTCCATGTTTCCACAGATAAGTCTGATAGGCTATCTCTATAAGTTCATGAGGTCGGCCGGAGTGATCAACACTTATCTTGCCCTGGTGTTTCCATACATAGCCTGGACCATACCGCTGGCCTTCTGGATCATGCTGAGCTATATGCTCCGGATCCCGAAGGCTTTCGACGACGCGGCCAGGGCGGATGGGGCGGGGCGATTCATGATCTTCAGGAAGATAATTGTCCCTGTTGCGGCGCCGGGGATATTCTCGGCCATACTCCTGGTGTTCATCGCCGCCTTCAATGAGTTTCTTTTCGCACTGATGCTTACCACCGACCAGAGCGCGCGGACGATTCCCGTGGGGATAGCCCTTTTCGAGGGCCTTCACGGTGAGATTCCCTGGGGTTACATAATGGCGGCCTCCACCGTGGCCAGCATTCCCCTGGTGCTTCTGGCAGTGGCTTTCCAGAGATACGTGATTCAGGATGTGACCCGGGGCGCAATCAAGGGTTGAGCGAGGAACCGGCATGGCCGTGATCGATATCACTCTGAGGTCTTAGATCAGGATGAGGAGGTAGATTCTGCTCTACTATGCCTATGCTCTTGCCCGGGCGACGGCCAGGCTCTTGCCCATCAGG
>JASFOL010000214.1:0-4025 GCA_050116545.1 bacterium
CAGGGTGGGAGATATCCTTCATCCAGATACCTTGAAGTCCAAGATCGAGACTCTCCATGCTTTCCACTCCGGCGGGAAGTACGCCGAAGGCCTTCCGGGTGTCGATCAGCTGATGGAGTATTGCCTCGCCCATGAGACCATGGTGGAGGAAATCGCGGGTGATGTGTCCGCCCTTCTCAGGCGAAGCCTCTCCCAGGGCCAGAACATCCTGCTAGAGGGCTCTCAAGGCTTTCTGCTGGACATCGACCACGGCACTTATCCATATGTCACCTCCAGCGGCACCGGTATCCACGGCCTCACGGACGGTGTGGGGCTCGCGCCATCCGATGTGGACTCCGTCGTGGGTGTGGTGAAGGCCTACACCACACGGGTTGGGGAGGGGATACTGCCCACTCTGATGGAGGAACCCTACCAGACCCAGGTAAGAGACAGGGGGCAGGAGTACGGCGCCACCACCGGAAGGCCCCGGCGCTGCGGCTGGCTGGATCTTCCCGGCATAAGGTATTCATGTGTCACCAATGGCGTGACCTCGATCGCGATAACCAAACTGGACACCCTCTCCGGCCTCGAGGGTCTCAAGGTATGTGTCGCATATGATCGTCTGGGGGCTTGCGTGGAGACCATTTCACCGGACGTGGACTTTCTTGTTGAGTGCAAGCCCTGCTACGCGTCCTGCGATTCCTGGGGTCCCCTGGGGGGCATAGCCTGCATGGATGACCTGCCGCGCGAGGCAGCCGAATATGTGCACCAGATTCTCCAGGCCGCGGAGTGCCCTGCCGAGCTGATCTCCGTGGGGCCGGGCCGTGAGCATCTGATCAAGGTCAGCCGATAAAACGTGTTCAAGGTCGGCCCCGGGCACATCATCCAGGTGGGCCGCTGAGAGTGGAGGCGGGTCGCAGCTTCACATCGAGGCCGGATCCCCGGATTGCTCCCCGAGCTTGGTCGTTGACTTGCCCCGCTGTTTCCGATAGATTCCTGCATGGTAAGAGCGCGTAGCTCAGTAGGTAGAGCACCTGCCTTTTAAGCAGGAAGTCCTGGGTTCGATCCCCAGCGCGCTCACCACAAACCTCTCAGATGAAACGGGTTCCTTGAATGGTCATTTTCTGCGCAGGACGTGCAGGACATTGCCTCCGATGGTCCTCTATCATCTGCCATTCTCACCCTTCGGCCCCCAACAGGAGGTTGCCTGATGTCACATCGAGTCAGAGGATTCGCAATTGCATGTCTCGCCGGGATCTTGATGGCCGGACTCCCGGCCACGGCATCCGCGGAGGTCCCCGGGAAGATCAACTACCAGGGTAGACTGACGGACGCGGCGACGGGGAAGCCCATCTCAGGTGCCCGGAGCTTGATATTCAGGATCTATGACGCCTCCGAGGGGGGAACCGAGCTCTGGTCCGAGCCTCAGGAAGTCACTCCGGACTCCCTGGGTGTGATATCTGTGATTCTGGGGCAGGTGACTCCCTTTGACATCATCTTCGATGGCCCTGTCTGGCTGGAAGTGGAAGTGGAGGGCGAGATCCTCTCGCCCCGCCGCGAGATGGTCAGCGTGCCATATGCCTTTAGTGCGGCCGCCTGCGACAGCCTTGGAGGATTCGACCCCAACGACTACGCCCTCGCGGATCACGACCATGACTATGGTGACGGGCATTCCCTGGACGCCGACGACGGCGATCCTGTCGATGCCGTCTACGTGAATGAGTCCGGCAATGTCGGCGTGGGGACAATGGCCCCTGAAGTGCCCCTGCACGTCTTCGGCGGGCCGGCTGGAGGGGGAACGCCAAGCGGCGGACCCGAGATCGTGGTCGAGGACGATGGGAATGCAAGAATAAACCTGCTCACGCCCAATGACGCTTACCCCGGGCTGACATTCGGGGATCCCGAGAACTCCGAGGCGGGCAAGATCATCTACAGTCACGGCACGGATAACATGAAGTTTGTGACTGATGGTACGGATCGCGTGACAATAACCGGAGAAGGCGACGTGGGGATCGGGACCGCAGTCCCTGGGGAGCGGCTTCACGTGACGGGGACCATTAAAGCGGCCGCGTCCGGCGACACCGCGGCCGTGATCGGAGAATCGACGGTCAGCGAGTACACAATCAACCACGGCGGCTATTTCGCCGCGAGGGAGGGGCAGGGAACAGGTGTGCATGCCGAGGGGAACCTGAACGGTGTCAGCGCCGTGGGAAATGTGGCGGTACGGGCCATATCGAAGTCTCCCGGCGGTTTCGGGGTCTACGGCAATGCCACGGCCGGCGGCACCGGGGTGGGCGGCTATGCAAGCAACGATTACTCCACCGGCGTCAACGGGAACTCCGGCGGGACCATATTGTCGCGTGGCATCTCTGGATCAGTACTGGAGGACCACTACACCAACTACGCCATTCATGGTACCACGTTTTCAAACTCCAATTCCTATGCCGGCTATTTCGAGGGGCGCGTGCGTGTGACCGGCTATCTGGACAAGGCCGGAGGCGGCTTCCTGATCGACCATCCCGATGATCCCGAGAACAGGATTCTCCGCCATTCCTTCGTTGAAAGCCCTGATATGCTCCTGATCTACAAAGGAAGGGCAAGCCTCCAGGACGGAGCCGTGACAGTCGACCTTCCCGGTTACTTCGAGGGCCTGGCCCACCCGGAGGGCAGGGAAATCGTGCTCACCTGTGTCGGCGGGTACAGCCAGCTCTATCTTGACGGCGACATAGCGGATGGCCGGTTCACCGTGCGTTCGGCAGGTGGCGTTCCCGACCAGGAGTTCTCCTGGATTGTCTATGCCGTCAGGAATGACGCCTGGGCGCAGCAGCACCGCTTCCCGGTCGAGGAGCACAAGACGCCGGAGGGCGAATTCAAGACCGGCGAGTACCTCAATCCCCGGGCTTTCGGCGTCGAGGTTCCCCCGGAGAAGTTCAGAGGACCGGTACCGCCCGATGAGCTCGGCAGATCAGGCTTGTCCGAAGGCGTTCAGTCCGTGTCCGTTTCGCCCTGACCGGGGAGGGGGATCCGGCCCTAAATGCATTGACAGTTGTTCATGAGTTCCTGTAGAGGTTCCTCATGGCCTGATGCTGAAAGGAGGCAGGAATGGAAGAGGCTAAGAGAAGACATGGATGTCTTACGGTATGGCTGATACTGGTGATCATCGGAACTTCTTTGAATGCGCTGCTTTATGTCCTGAGGCCCGGCTATGTGGCAAGACATATACAGGACCCACCTGGATGGGTGACTCCGGTGCTGATCATTCTGTCACTCTTCAATCTTGTATGTGCCATCCAGCTGCTCAGGTGGAAGAAATGGGGCTTCTGGGGGTACTGCGTTTCAACGGTTGTGGCGGTTGCGATCAGTCTGTCCCTGGGCCTCGGAATCAGTTCCCTCATTGGCGGTATTCTGGGAATCGCGATTCTCTTCGGAGTCCTGCACATCGGCAGGGAAAACAAGGGCTGGCCGCAGCTGGACTGAATGGACAAACACAAGCTCATCATATTCGATGCCGATGGCACGCTCAGGCGCACCACCGTGGAAGGCCAGCCGTGCCCCGACGCCCCGGGCGAATGGGAATTGATTCCAGGGGTCAAGCAGAAGCTCTCGAAGATCCGCTGGGGATCCCCGAGCCAGGGGGCGGTCGGTTTCGGGGTCGCCAGCAATCAGGGTGGCGTCGAGCGCGGCTATCTGAGTGAGGACATGGCCCGCCGGCTGCTTGAAGACATGGTGGCCGCCGTTCTGGACTCGAAGCCGGAAGAGGGAATGGTTGAGTATTGTCCCCATTCACCGGACGGCGGATGCGGTTGCCGCAAGCCGGAGCCCCTGATGCTCCAGCGCCTGATGGCGAGATGGGGTGTGCGGCCGGAGGAGACTCTCTTCGTGGGCGACATGGAAAGCGACAGAGGCGCCGCGGAGAATGCCGGTGTCGATTTCCAGTGGGCTCATGAGTTCTTCGGCTGGGATCCCGCACGCTTCGCAGGGCTTGCTCCACGTGCCCTTGCCCTGCTTGTGGACCTGATAGTCTTCTGCGCGGTTTTCTTTCCCGT
>JASFOL010000215.1:0-4023 GCA_050116545.1 bacterium
CTCAAACCAGGTGCTCAGGGTGTCCCCGGTCTCAGCACGGTACGTCTTTAACGCATCAGGCTCGATATTGTCCTCGATATCAAACGGCACCCACCAGCCATTGCGCTCTGTGAGGAAGCTGACCCCCCACCTGGCGCCGGCCAACTCATACTTGGCCCTGACGCCGATATTGTCGGTGCCGATATTGTCATATCTCAGGACCGTGTCGCAGTCCGCTCCCCACCCTGAACAGTCGAAGCGGTGGGGGCTGTTGAAGATGCTGCCGTCCTGGGTGTCGGACACGAAGACCGTGGCATCGAACTTCCCGAACTCGAGGTCGCCCTTGAAACCCTGGGTGCCTCGGCCGTATTCTATCATGTCGCCCTCGACGGAACCCGGAAGCTCGATGTCCCCGACTATCTTCAGGGGATCATCGAAGACGAGCAGCTCCTCATTGTGGTATCCCGTGATCGCGAACCCGGGGCCTTTGTACTTGAGCCATCCGGAAAAGAGGTCGGCCGTGATCTCCCTGATGTCGCCTTCTCCCGTATCCAGCTTGATCGTAGCCGAGCCCTTCACATCGGAACCTATCGTGGGGTTGAAACTCACATAGGAAGCGTGCACCGGACGCTCTCCCCTGTAGCGGGTGTCTCCAAGGACGCTCTTACGCGCGCCATAGAGAGCTCTCAGCCATCCTGTTATCAGGACCCTCGAGTTCACCGGGGTATTGGTGATCGCCACGGCGACGCCGGTCGTGACCGGTTCGCCGTCCTCATTGATGGTCAACTCGGAGTTGCCGTAGTCGCCCACGATCTTGGGATTGTCCGGGTCGGCCATCCAGTCGCCGCCGTTCACCACGAACTTGTACTCATAGGTGTCCGGGGCCAGCGGGATCACCGTCGTCCACACACCGTCATCGCCCTTCGTCATGGGATTCGCATTGCTGTCCCAGTTGTTGAAGCTGCCTGCCACCGAGACCGATGCCGCCGCCGGGTCCGTGTATGAAAACTCGATCCCGTCAGGCGCCTTGGCTGTCCCCCCGTAGGTGCATGAGAATGCGAGGAGGACCATCGCCACAGAAACAAGGGCGGTCTTCATTTCAATCTCCTCCGTTAGTAGTAGAGTCTCAAGAAAGCCTTGAACACGCGTGTCGTGACTTGATTGCTGTCGTTGTTTACAAAACCGTCAGTATTGACAAGGTCCCAGCTGGAACCCGAGTCTCCGAATTCGACGAACGCCTCCGCGTTCGACCATCCCGTGTACTGGATCTGGGCGAACACGGTCTCTCTCGCCTCGGTCTTCTCGTCGACGGTGAGAATCCGAGCGTAAAGTTTCCAGCGCTCCGTAAGGTTGGCATTGGCCTCGAAGCCATATGCACTGATCTCATACCTGGTGTCCCAGTCCTTGATCCGGTAAGTCGCCCGGATGCGGACAACGCGGTTCTCACCCTGAATGGCCATGAACAGATTGGGCCAGGTCCCGTCCTTGTTGATGTGCTTCTTGTACTCGATGAGGCCCGTGAAGTTGCGGACGAACCTTATCCATGCCTGTATGCCGTTCTCCTCGCGCGGGCGCGGGTCGAGCGTGTCCTCATGAGGCTTGTCCCTGAAACGCCAGCCCTTGAGATTGATCTCCTTCAAGGGGACCCTGTAGTCGAGCTGCAGGTAATGGCCGTGGTGGCCATTGTTCTGCCAGATGTCGCCCCTGGCCAGGCCGAGCGTGTAGAAGCTATTATCGAAGTCATAAAGATTGCCTATGAACGAGAGGCCCCGGTATCCCACCCCGCGGAGTTCCAGCTTCCAGCCCTTGGGGTCCTCTTCGCCCGTGTATACAGATAAGTTCATTCCCCCCTCGCCGACCAGCGTCACGGTGCCGAAGGGCTTGAGGGCGCCGATGATGTCGCCGAAGTTCATTTCGAAATCAAGCGCCAGCGTTTCATCAAAGTCAGCACGGCCGCTTCCATAGTCTTTCCTGGCATATGTCGCCCCCAGCAGGTAGCGCGTTCCCAGGAAGGTCCGCTTGATGCGGGCGCCCCTGTAGTCATCCGAGGTCACTACGTCACCCCGGGCATAGTCGGGGCCCGACGGGAAGAGGGGCCAGTAGGTCGCCGGATACGACGTGCTCTTATCACTGAAGAAGGCCGAGCCGGAAATTCCCCAGAGGTCCCAGAAGTCCACCCTGACGCCCTGGGCCTTGGGGCCATAGTCATCGTCCTTGATAATATCATTGCTTACGACGTTGAGCAGGGGCTCTCCCAGCCAGAAACGGTCCTGTCCGAAGAAGAGATAGCTCTCTATCCGGCTGCTCCGGAACTTGAGGTGGGCTTCCCGGACCATGAGGAAATTCTCCCAGGTGTAGTTGTCCCACCGGTTGGAGAAGGCCTGGGTCTTGAGGTACATCTCCGTATCCGTCCAGGGGCTGCTCCTCAGTCTCAGCTCTGCAAGCAGCTCGGGATTGCTGAAGCGCCACCGCCTGGACTCGCCATCCAGCTGGCCGAAGAACTGAGTATAGCCTTCGAGCTGAGTCGCTCCCAGGCAGGCACCCTGGAGGATCAGGACCCCCAGAATGATCAGGCCTGCAAGTCGCTTCAAACCACCCTCCTCAAACTCTAGAAATCAAGCGTCAATGCCAGGCGGTAAATGCTGCCCGGGCGCCTCGCCGAGATCAGCGAAGCATCTATGGTAAGCCAGTCGATCTTGAGTCCCAGCCCACCGGTCGCGCGGCCCTCGTGAACTCCGGCCCTCAACGCGAAAACATCAAAGAACCAGATCTCGGTTCCCAGATAGTACCTGGTCTTGCTGTCCAGGTAAGCCGGGGCCCCGTGGGACCTGCGAATCTCGCCCGTCAGAGTCACCACTTCCCTTATCGTATACCTGCCGCCGACCCGGAGCTCCCTGTAGATCGGGTCCGGGTCCTCGGTGGTCTCTATCAGCTTCAGCTCGGGCTCGCCCAGGTTTCGCATCACGCAGGCCACGGACCACCTGGGATTGGAGTACATCAGCCCGAGGTCCAGGGCATAGCCCGTATCATTCCCGAGGAAGGACGGGTCATTGTAGTAGTCATAGCCCGGCGCAGCCACCCTGTAGAACCTCACGGCCCCACCCACTCCAAGGCGGTTATCGAGGAACTTCCTGCCGCCGCCCAGAACAAAAGTGTTCTCGGAATAGACGTCCTTGACCGCGGTGCGCGTCCACCCGAATCCCAGGCCGGTCTTTTCCCAGCCCCCGTAATTGAGGCCGATGCAGTCTTCGCTGAGGCCGCTCAGCGAGAAGAGCCTGCTCCTCATGCCGGTGAACTTGACGCCCCCGGCAAAGGCGGTGCCTGCCGGATTCCACATGACGGCGGTCGCGTCATCGGCGATTGCGGTGAACGCCCCTCCCATCGCCATTGCCCTGGCCCCTTCCTCGATGCTGACGAAGCCGGCGGACGCCGACCCCGCGAGGAGCAAGATCAAGACCAGGCTGACTCCAAACCGCATTGCTTTCTCCTGCATCTACCTGATTACCACTATTGATATATTGTCCCGTTCATTGAACGGCGACACTTTGAAACGCACTTCCAGTCTGGCTATGTAGATGCCATAGGGCACCTTCTTGCCATTGTCATCCTTGCCGTCCCAGATAATCTCGAACGAGTTTCTTCCGGTCAGCGTGAGTCCCTGCTGCCAGGTTATGGTCCTTACCTCTCTGCCGGAGATATCATAGATCTCCACAGTCACCCAGTCGGCGTCGCGAGAAAGGAAGAAACCTATACGGGTGAAATCATAAAGCCCGTCGTCATTGGGGGAGAAGGGATTGGGCTCGGCCATCACACCCGAGAGGCCGTCGCTGAGGTCATACTTCAGCCTGTCATCCGTGAAGAGCCCGTAGGTACCGGCCGTGGCCAGGTCGGCCGTGATCGCATTGCCCTTCTCATTGACCTGCCCGTAAAGGGTGACCCACCTGTTGGTGGACCCCTCGTACTGGAACATCCCGATCTGCTTCTGGTCTGGCGGGACCTCATAGCTGGGGTAATGGAGCGAGGCCGACATTGGATCGTCGAAGG
>JASFOL010000216.1:0-4022 GCA_050116545.1 bacterium
CTATCCACCCTGAGTGTAGGGGATGAAATAGATCTCTACCGCCGGAAGGCACTCAGGTATTCGGCCAATTCCAGCAAGGTGGAGCAGCTCTACCTGAGGGCTTATGATGCGTTCTGCTCCAATGACTTCGAGGAAACCCTGCGGCTCGGGCACGAGATTCTCGAGATTGAACCCGACAACAAGCTTACTCACTATACCCTGGCTGTGATCTACAGCCGGATCCTGGGCCTGCAGAGAGAAGGGATCCACCACCTGAAGCGGATCCTGGAGATCGACCCGGACTACAGCCTTGCCTACAATCAGCTGGCATATGCCTATCACACCCTGGGAGACCAGGACAGCTCACTCTGGGCGATCAATATGTACATAGATTCCGCACCCGATGAGCCCAATCCATACGATACGCGGGGCGATCTCTATGCCTATGCGGGCAAGATCGACAAGGCCATCGAGTCATATGAAAAGGCAGAGGAGCGCAGGCCGGGCTTCTCGATTCTCAAGATCGGCCACATGTATCTCTTCAAGGGCAACTATGCCCGGGCGGAGAGCTGCTATCTGGCCGCTGCTTCGGGTGATGACAAGTGGGTCCGATCGGCGGCCAGATGCTTCGTCGCGGTGGTCCCCATGTATAAGGGAAAGTTCCAGGAAGCCCTCGCGCTGCTGGATGACGCGATCGGCGCAGACGAAATGGAGCAGACCCTGGCAATCACATACGGGGACAAGTTCCGGCTGGCCGCTGACATATACCTGGAGCTCGGGGACTATGACAGGGCCGTCGAGCTTGCCCGGCTCCGGCGAGATGCTCTCACAAGGGCTCATCCCGATAATTCGGAGTACCGCTTCCAGTTCTATGTGCATGTGCTTGCACTGGCCGGACGAGTGGAGGAAGCATGGGAGGAACTGCGGTCTTATGAGCAGATAGTGGGAAATGAGACCCGTGCGCTGCCCTATTCTTATTACCTCGAGAAAGGGAACATCTTCCGGGCCGCCGGACGGCCGGACAGCGGGGTCGTCTATTTTGAGAAAGCTCTGGAAGTTGCGCCGACACCCTATTTCCACGTGCGTCACATGCTGGGTGAGGCTTACCTTGAAATGGGGAGAGTCGACAAGGCGGTCGATGTGCTCGAACAGGCTATCACAAGCTACGATGATGCCAGAGCACTTGTCCCGGTTCGAGCAGCAACGGCATACTATCTGCTGGGCCGGGCCTACGAGGAATCAGGCTGGACCGACCGGGCAATCGAGCAGTATGAGACGTTTCTAGAGCTCTGGGAGGATGCGGATGCCGGGATCCCGGTGCTTGAAGACGCAAAGCAAAGGCTGGAGAGGCTGAAGACCGCCGGATAGCCGACTGCATCGGCCGCTGAAGCTCACCAAGGACCACCTACTCTAATCGGCACGTCTATCTAAGGGTTTCAAGCAGGGCCTTGAACCGGGGCATTTCTCTCAGGGGATCGAGATTGGTATCGTGCTCATACCATTCCTTCTGGCTCAAGCCGGCCCTCGCCGCCCGCTCGAGACAATCCAGGGCTTCGGTGAGCTTGCCGGCCATCGAGTAGATGCATCCGACATTGTAGAGCACCATCGGTTCCCCGGGGTCTATCACCTGCGCAAGGTGTGCCCATTCCAGTCCTTTTTCAATCTCGCCGAGAGCGACCAGGCCATTGGCCCCCAGATACAGCGCCCTGACATCTCCGGGCTCGGCCCTCAGGCGGCCCTCTATTATCTGGATACCCTTGCGCCGCACCTCGGTGGCTTCCTCATGCTTCCCGAGTTGGTCGAGGCTCTGCGCCACCAGCAGCGGGGCCTGGTAGTCGTCCGGGCTTATCTCCGACGCCTTCTCGTAGAGCGTGACCGCCTTCTCGATCTTGCCCTGGGCAAAGCAATCGCGCGCATAGTAGTAGTAGGCTTCAAAGAGCCTGGGACCGAGGCGTATCGCGGCCTCGAACTCGGCCTCGGCCTCTTCATGCCTCTTGCTCAGGGTCAATACCTGACCCCGTGATGCGTGGGCCTGGGCAAGGTCTGGATCAAGTTCCAGGGCCTTCAGGCTGGCCCCGTCCGCTTTCTTAAGACTGGCCTCGCTTCTCTCGGCATAGAGAAAGAGGAAAGCGCAGCAATCGGCGATGCCGGCATAGGCCAGCGCATATTCGGGATCATGCTGTATGGCAAGCGTGAACATCTCAAGGGCGATCTCGATTCCTTTTCGCCTGAACTGGTCATAGAACCTGCGGCCGCGCAGGTAGTAATCATATGCCCTGACGTCCCTGGTCGCCGGGGCCTGGATACTCTGTCGCTCCTCCGGCGTAAGGGTCAGCCTCAAGGCCTCGACAATGCTGGCCGAGATCTCATCCTGGATGGCGAAGATGTCCTCCATCTTGCGGTCATATGTTCCTGACCAGAGATGGAACCCGTCGGCCACATTGATCAGCTGGGCGGTGATCCTCAGGGTTTCGGCGGACTTTCTGACACTGCCCTCGAGTATGGTTTCCACATTGAGCTGCCGGCCGATTTCCCGGATGTCCATTCCCGAGTCCTTGAACTTGAATGCCGAAGTGCGCGCGACCACGTGCAGGTCACCTATCTTGGTGAGCCCGCTTATCAACTCTTCGGCGATGCCCTCGCAGAAGTAATCCTGATCCTTCAATGGGCTCATGTCCGCGAAGGGGAGCACTGCTATGGACGTCCTGTCATCATGTCTGGCGGCCCTGACGGTCGTGCGAAGCGAGAGAAGGTCATCGAGCATGTCGCTGATTCTCTGGTATCTCATGCCGGGTTTCTTCGCCAGGGCCGTTATCAGGATTCGCTCCAGCTTCTCCGGGATCTCGGGCCGGGCGCCCCGCGGCAGTTCGGGTTCAATCTTGACGGCGGCCGACATGACCTCAGCCGCGCTCTCGCCCTTGAAGGGAAGGCTCCCGGTCAGCATCTCGTAGAGCACCACGCCCAGAGACCAGATGTCGGTTCGCTGGTCGGTGGCCCTGCCCTGGATCTGTTCGGGACTCATGTAGAGCACTGTTCCGGCGGGTCCGATTGAGACCTGCCCGCTTTCGCTTGCCAGCTCGGCGAGTCCAAAGTCGAGAATCTTGACCTGGCCGTCGTCGGTGAGGAAGATATTGCCCGGCTTGATGTCCCGGTGGGTGATACCCTCGCCGTGAGCCTTAGCCAGCCCCCGGGCGATCGAGATAGCGATGTTCAGGGCCTCCTCAACAGAGAGCATCGTGGATTTCATCCTCTCGCTCAAACTTCCCCCGCCATAGTAGCTCATCGCGATGAACATCAGCCCGTCATCGGTCTCACCGATCTCGTGTATGGTGCAGATATTGGGATGGTCTAGCGCCGAAGTCGCCCTCGCTTCACGCACGAACTGCTTTCTGGCCTCGGGGTTCCCGGTGAGACCGGAGGAGAGGAACTTGAGCGCCACGGTTCGCTTCAAGGACTGGTCCTCGGCCTGGTAGACCTTGCCCATTCCGCCCCTGCCCACCAGCCTGGTTATTAGATACTTGCCGGAGACCAGCCTTCCGATATTCTCATCCGGCTGGTCGGCGAGGACCTCGGTCTCGCTCAAGCTTCCCGCCGGCTTCAGCCCTGCGCCGCAACCTCTGCATCTCAGGGCATCGGGGGCGTTCTCATCACCGCAGTAGGGGCATTTCATACATCACTCCATTTGCTCCGTCACCGAACCGATTCTATGCTATAATACATTCGGCACGTAGATGTAAACGAATGAATCTGAGAAGAGGGCGATTGCCGCCGCGGGCGCGAGGGCGACTGCCGCAGCCGTGACCGCGCTTCCAAAGGTCCGAGATCCTCTCCTGAGGGCCGGGGCGGCTATTCTCCACAAGAAAACCTGCCTCATACTTGACTTTCTCCCGGAACCTTTTTAACATACATACGTCTATGTATGTAAGAAGTTGATGCCAGGAAGGTGATCTGATGAGAAGAACTAAAGAAGAGGCCGATGCGACCAGGCGACAGCTGATGGACGTTGCCCTCAGGGTCTTCAGCACCCGGGGTTACTCGGCGGC
>JASFOL010000217.1:0-4011 GCA_050116545.1 bacterium
ACCGATCGTCAGTCGAACTCCAGGACCCCCATGTATGCGGCGTCATACCGGACAGGGTACTGGAAGTAGGTCGAAGACCCGATCCTGTGATGCCACCGGGAGAAGTTGAATCCCCAGCGGTCACCGGCAACAACCGGCAACTCCGCGGCAGAAATCGCCTCATCCACGGCGGTACCGGCCCCGGCAACAGGAGGCCCCGCTATCGCCTCAAGCGGAATGGCGATCTCCGCGGTCCAGCCCCGGTCATTGATCTCGGCCCCTGCGGTCACGGGTGCATCCCAGTCGGGATGAATGACATAGGAGCCGAAGGGGCAGATCTCCACGAAGCGGTCAAAGACCGTGCCCAGGGGGTTCACCGAGATCTCGAAGAAGTCCCGCGCTCCGGCCCTGGGCTGGAACATCAACATGAAGGTGTCATCGGACCTGGAGAAGCCGTCACGCTCGCCGGCGGTCGCGCTCACCTCCTCCGGCCGGCTGTCGAAACACTCCACCGCGACATATAGGTTAACCCCGTCATGGCAGAACCTCAGCCGGGTCGAGTCTTCCGGGGCATTCTCCACCGCCCAGCCGAAGCCCATCGCCTCGGCTGGACGAGCCTGCCAGAGCTCGTCATCCAGCACCCCGTCAAGGACGGGGCCGCCGGCAGGGCCATTGCCCGCCTGGTCCGGGCGCGGACTTCCCGCGCCACAGGCCCCGGCCGAGACTAGCCTCTTTATTGCGGCCGGCCGATCGACCCCGATGGTCCTGCCGTCCTTGTATGGCACCCGGACATTGAGATGCGGAACCGGAAACGCCGGGCCTTCGTTGGAGATAAAGGCCTTAAGTGTGGCCACCTCTCCCGGAGGCACCTCAACATAGTCTGCAGGCGGGTCCACGGTCCAGCCGTCCCGAGCATCCCAACGGGCGGTATCCATGAGGGTGGTCTCGGTAATGTTCTCGATTCTCACCGTTACCTTCTCCGGCAGTTCATAATCTGGGCCCGTGACCATGATCTCATCCATCGTGACCACTCCACTGAGGATCTCATCGATCCTCATCATGTCTCCCATGGTGATCTCGTCGGCACCGCTTCCCATCCCCGGCTCCATCGTCCTCACCTCGTAATCGTCGCCGTCCACGCTGACCCACAAATAGGAATAGAACGAGCCCTCCCCGGCGGCCCAGCTAGGCAGCCCGCCTCCGGAGCTGGAGACGCTGTAATAGCGGATTCCGTCACGCTCGGTGTAGAACTGGCGGTGATAGTGGCCTGTGAAGACCGCGTCCACCCCTTTCTCCTTGAAGATCTCGTGAAAGAGATTCTCCCTTTCCGCGGAGAAGTCCTCGCACCAGAAGGGCTTGTGATAGAAGACAAAGGTGTGGCGATGATCCCGCGCACCGTCCAGCGCTCCCCGGAGCCACTCCAGCTGCTCGGCCGGCACCGCCTCCGCCGTGTAGGCCAGGGATACGTCGAGAATGATGAACAGATTGTCCCGGTAGGACACGGCCTTGTTGCGCTCGCCCACCCTCTTCTCATAGATGGCCTGACTCTCTTCATTCCAGATATCGTGATTTCCGGGTGTGAGGTGGTATTCGATACCAATGCTCTCCATCAGGTCCAGACCATAGTCCCACTGGCTCTCCACTTCAGACAGGTCGGGTTCATAACCCTGGATCAGGTCGCCGACGGTGAAGATGATGTCCGGCCTGAGGAACCCCATGTCTTCCACCACCTGCTCGAAGACGCCTTCTCTGGCACTCCCGGTCCTGTCGCCCAGGACCGCGAAGGTAAACGCCGGCGCAGAGTTATCGACAGGCCCCGCGCCGGAGGCCGCGGCCGCGCCCCAAGAGTCGGCCACAACGAGCCCCGGAGTCAGTCCCGCGAGCCCCGGAATCAGTCCCGCAAGCCCCGGAATCAGTCCCGCAAGCCCGCAAAACAGCACTGCTCTGATGGCCAGGTGAAGGCCCGTATGCCTTGATTTCATAATTGATTATCCCCCTTGCGAATCCCGTCTGTAACCGCTTGTTTGGCCCGATTATACAGCTTAAATTATCCTTGCGCACCTGTTAGGGTGTGTGGTAATGTTCATGGGATTGATTATACACGGGATGTTGATACCCTTTTCGATCAGTCTACCACAGATGGGGGTATATTAGCGTGAAGTATTGGAGAAAACCGCTCGATGCGGACACCATCAAGGTTCCCCACGGCAGGATCTATGTCGTCAAGGAGCAATGCAAAGGTTGCGGCTTCTGCGTCGAGTATTGTCCCAAGGACGTGCTTGAGCTTTCACAGGAGTTCAACAAGAAGGGTTACCACCCGCCGGCTGCAGTGCGTGAGGAAGACTGCGTCAGCTGCGGCCTCTGTGAGCTGATCTGCCCCGAATTCGCCATCTATGCTGAACTGATTGAAGAGGGCGATGAAGGCGAGGAGACTCCGAAGAAAACTGACAAGACCGAAAAGGCGGAGGTATAGGAAGTGGGTGAAGAGAGAAGACTACTCACGGGAGAGCATTTCCTGACCGGAGACCACGCCTGCGCCGAAGGCGGTATGGCCGCGGGGTGCATGTTCTTCGGAGGCTATCCTATTACCCCGTCAACAGAGATAGCCGAGCGGATGTCGGTCAGACTCCCTCAGGTAGGCGGCATCTTCATACAGATGGAAGATGAGCTGGCCTCGATGAACTCAATCCTGGGGGCTTCCTGGGGAGGCTGGAAGTCGATGACCTGCACGTCGGGTCCGGGCTTCAGCCTGATGATGGAGAACCTGGGCCTGGGCATCGTCCTTGAAACCCCGACGGTGCTGGTGAATATCCAGCGCGGCGGGCCCTCAACCGGACTTCCCACGCTGGTGGGACAGGCCGACATGATGCAGGCCAGGTGGGGATCCCACGGGGATTATCAGATCATCGCGTTCGCGCCCAATTCTCCTCAGGAGATCTTTGACCAGACCGTCAAGGCCTTCAACCTGGCCGAGATCTATCGCACTCCGGTCCTGGTGATGGGCGATGAGAGCGTGGGGCACATGACCGAGAAGGTCGTGATCCCGCCCAAGGAAGAGCTGGAAGTGGTCCAGAGGCGCTACACCAAGAAGAAGCCGGGTGAGTATCTGCCCTACGATTATGATGAGAACGAGCTGGCGGAGATGGTCAAGGCCGGCGACGGCCACAGGATCCACATCACGGGTCTTACCCATGACGAGCGGGGCTACCCGGTGATCAATGCCGAGAAGCAGGAATGGATGGTCAAGCATCTCAGGGACAAGATCCAGAAGAACAAGAAGAAGATCATCGAGGTCGAGAAGATCAACCTGGACGATGCCGAGGTGGTAGTTATCTCCTACGGGATCTCATCAAGAGTGGCCCACAGGGCCATGGACCTTGCCCGGGAAGATGGCATAAAGGTCGGAATGCTCCGGTTGATCACGGTCTGGCCCTTCCCCGACTACATGATCAGGGAACTCGCGCCCAGGATAAAGGCGTTTGTCACAGTCGAGCTCAATATGGGCCAGATTGCCCTGGAAGTGGAAAGATGCGCAGCGGGCAAGGCCGGCTGCTACCTGGTACCTCATGCGGGCGGGGATGTTCACAAGCCCGAAGTCATTGCTGAAGCAATCAAGGAGGCCGCGAAATGAACAAGCCGGCTACTCAATTGGAAACCGCAAACGTGAGCCAGGACACTCACCCGATGGCCGAGCTATTGAGGATGGACCGGATGCCTCACATCTGGTGCTCCAGCTGCGGCCTGGGAACGGGCCTCACCTGCTTCATAATGGCCCTTAAGGACAGCGGAATACCCGAGGAAGACGTTGCGGTGGTTTCCGGCATCGGCTGCACGGGCCGTGTGGCCGGGTATCTCAACCTGGACTCGTTCCATACCACCCACGGCAGGGCTATCCCCTTCGCCACCGGACTGGCGCTTGCGAACCCGAAATTGAGAGTGGTTGTCTACTCCGGCGACGGCGACATAGTGGCCATCGGCGGGAACCACTTCATTCACTCGGCGCGCCGGAACATGGACCTGATGGTGATCTGC
>JASFOL010000218.1:0-4010 GCA_050116545.1 bacterium
CATCGATAACTCTCTTCCGCCCGGTCGCTATTAGACTCTCCCACCTGTAAACCTCCGCCGGCCCCGCGACCCCGACCGCTTCGCGAACCCGGGCCACATCGAGGTTCTTCTCGGTCCGCCTGAGGTTCTCCCTCTGAATCCTCGCGAATGCCTTGGCCCTCAGCACATTGAGATAGGCCGTGCCCGCGTCCTGGACGATGTCAAGCCGGAGCTGCTCGTACTCGGCCTCGCGGCTCCTCTGGATATGCTTCTGTATGGACCAGTCAGCCCATGCGCCGTCTGAATATATGATCTGGCTCGCGCTCACCGTGCCCGAAGCCGAACGCTCGGGCTGCTGGCCGAAGCTGGCCCTGGCGCGGTCTTCGTCGATCGTCATCCCCACCGCCGAGAGATCGACCTGCGGGAAAAGCCTGGAGCGTGATTGATTTACAATCTGGGCTCCCGCGGCGACACGGTACTGCTCGGTCGTGAGGTCCCTGTTCGCCGCCAGCGCCTCTTGAATAACTCCGCGAAGGTCGACCTTTCGATCTGTGCCCTCAACCTGTTCGTTTATAAGGTCGGCATCGATTATGACATCCCAGCCCGGGAAGACCCCGATCGCCCGGGCCGTGGCCATATTTATCGTCATCTGCGTTCCAGCCACGAAGGCCACCGGGATCGAGGCCGGCTCCTCTCCCAGTAGTATTCTCTGGATGTTGAGGGCCGTCCTTCTCAGGACCTTGGGGAAGATATCAACCCTCTGCCCCGCAAGAATGCCTCGCTTGACATCATAGTCGCCCATCTCCGAGAAACTCGGTAGCCGTCGCTCTATCAGGCCCGTGACGAGTCTGTCGAACTCTTCCGATGACAGCTGGTTCAGCGCCACGACGTAGACGGCCTCGGCATCGTCGGGAATCTTCGCAAGTGCCTCATCGGCGGACTTGCCCACTTCTATTGTGGTCGCCTCAAGACCGAATTCCTTGAGTACCTCGGGCACCCGGTCCGGCGCATCCCGGAAGGCCTCGGCATAATTCCGATTGAGCAACACCACCAGTTTCTTGAAGCTCACCACTCGCAGGAATGCCTCTAGATCCGCCCGCACCGGAGACGGCAATGCGACATAATTGAGGTTCTTTACACCGCTTCCCCCGTTCTTCATCGGCATGCCCTGAAGATCGGCGTCTATGATGAAGGGTGCCACCACGGGCTTGGGCAGGGGGCCTCGCATCGCCGCATCGTGCGATGCAATTGCCCCTGCGGCGATGACCAGGTCGACTTCAGGATCGGCCAGCAACAGGCCGAGCGCCGCGTTCACGCCTTCACGCGTATAGTCTCCGTAAACGAACTTGTCCTCCGGAAATCGCACGTCGAACTCACCTTCGGTGAGGTTGAGGATCTCCGACTTCATGATTGCCAGCAGTTCGGCGTCACGCTCCCAGTAAGCATCAGCCACCATGCCGATACGCACCACCGGGACTGCGGCATGAGACTCCGGGACAGCCGTCACAATGAGGACAATGAGCAGCGCTATTCCGATCCTGGGGCCTGTTCGTGCCATGGTATTCCCCCAAACAGTTTGCTTGCGGAGTTTCCTGTGCTTCATCTAGCCGCCATGAAATCCGGCGTCAGGTGTGACTTCAACAGATTAGCAAAATGGGATCGGCAAAGTCTACTTAAATGGTTACCGGGGCCGGGCGCGGATGATCACTCATCCACGACAGCATCCATGACACCCAGGAATAGTTCACCGAATCGAGAGGCCAGGGCCCGAGAATTGCTATAGGAATCGGCGGTTATCACAACCACGATCTGTTTGTCCGGGACCACATAGATCAATTGCCCGCCGTGACCTTCGGCATAGTAGGCGTCCTGAGATTCCCATGGGTACCAGTAGTAGCCGTAAGTCTGGTGTGACGTCTGCAATCTTGTAGACTCGGCGATCCATTCGGCGGACACGATCCGCTCCATATTCCACATTCCATTCTGGGCCATGAGCCTTCCGATTTTGGCCATGTCCCTGGGTCTCAACCAAAGGCCAAACGCGCCGAAGGTGAGGCCGTCGGCATGGTTATCCCAGCGATAATGGATGATCCCAAGGGGCGTGAAGAGGTTCTCAATGGCAAATTCCTCTTCCGACATCCCTGACACTTCCTGGATGATGCCTGACAGGAGCTGGGGGTTCCCATCACCGTAGTACCAGTCGCTGCCCGGCGTGAAAATCAGGGGCCTGTGAAGAACGAACTCGAGGCTGCTGCCGTTCGAATTGTAGAGCTTCTCTGTGTGATCATCATTGTCGAAGTCCAGGCCCGTCTCCATGGTCAGAACGTGATGAAGTGTGATCTCCCGTTTTCGGATATCCGAGTCGAAGTACTTCGGGATGTAGTCATAGACCCTCTGGTCGACCGATTGAATGAACCCCTTATCGATCGCAATGCCTGTCAGCAATGATGTGATGCTTTTCGTTGCCGATTGTATGCTGTGAAGCATATCGCGCTCGCCTCTGTCCCTGCAGTACGCCTCGGCCACCAGCTTGCCGTTCCTCACCACAAGGAGGCTATGTATCGTCGGATACAGCTTCTCGGAGTGGAACCGCCTGTATACATCTGTGATTTCATCCGGGTCGAAGCCTTCGGCCTGAGGGTCGGATATTTCCCAGCCATCGTCGAGTACCTCGGGCGCGTAACCCTCATAGGGTAGCTTGATCCCGAAGTCGCCCAGGCAGCCCGGACACGCTGCGAGCAGTGACAAGACCAATATCAACAGGAGTGTAACCCTGAGCGCGTATCTTATCCTCATCGCCGCTGCTCCCTGTGAATCACAGTCATCAAAAGACAAAACTCACCCCGAAACTGTGAGTCAGAATCCTCAGGTCCTTGGAATAGTCCATGCTGTTTCGTATATAGCTGAGCCGCCAGTACAGATGCTGGTCGAAATGATCAGTGTAGCTGAAGATGTACGCGAGCCTGGTGTTGATGGCAAAATGCTCGTGCACGGATGTCAAGGTCAGATTGCTGTGCAACTCATCAATTACCCATGAGAACTTCGGATTGGCAACTTTGTAGAGAAACTCTTCCGGTGGACGCGAGACCAGGGACAGCAGGGGCGAGTAGACCTCAAGAGATATGGAGCGGCCTTCGTGATCATCATAGGTCAGGATCCCATCTATCCCCAGGTAGTAGGCGGTGAGCCAGTAGAGATGGCTGTCATCCCAGTTGCCGAACCACTCATGGTGCATTTCCAGGCCCGCGGTCCCGCCGAGAAACAGAGACATCCGCGGACTTATGTCCGTCACTTTTCGTGCGTATCTGTAGTTCAGCGTCGGGTTGACCGCAAATGACTCCTTGTCGGGATCGTACCGGCTCTTCAGTTCGCTGAAGATAAGATGAAACTCGATCTTGTGACTTGAGAGTTCCCGCCGCTTCTCATAGAAGAAAGCACCCGAGAGGAGCGTGCCTCTGTGCCTGATTCTGTTGAGGACGTTTTCCCTTATCTGATACTCGGAAACACCGAGAGACAGGCCGGTTTCTCCGCGCTGGGACGCTGCTCCGGGCTGGGGAGAACCTATGCCGGGACCAATGACAGCAATGATCAGTGTGCAGATTATCGCCCTTGTCATCTCACTATGCCTCTTCCCGGGTAATTGTAAACGCGCTGATTACCTTTTGTCAATGCGTCTGCGGAGACCTACCCGGTGCAGAGCGCGAATCCGTGGAATCACGTGCAGATAGCGAATCCCTGGCATCTGATGTAAGGGGCGATTCCATGGAATGTGGATGATGCTGTGATAAGGCGAATCGTCAGAGGCCGGGTCAGTCTCCGACCGAAATGAATGGGTTCTCGGCCACAGGCGCGCTGACGGTTTCCATGTCCCCTTTCAGCCCCTGTGAGATCAGCACTTTTCCGTCCTTGGTCACCATGATGGATTCGACCCCGTCCAGGTCCTCCACAAGTTCCATGCCCTTCTCGGCACCCATAACGAATAACGCTGTCGAGAGCCCATCCCCCTGCACGGGGTCGTCACAGATAACGGT
>JASFOL010000219.1:0-4010 GCA_050116545.1 bacterium
TGAAGTTGTGCTCAAGCCCTGAGTAAACTGCCTGTGAGCCTGTGTTTCGCCGGGCGCCGTGTTGGGACGGGAAGGTGGAGGAAAGCACGGTGGCGATCGACGGGAGTGTCCAGGGCGCCTGGGTTATGGCATCCTCAAATAGAGCGCCGCGGGCCGCAAGGTCATCAATTCTCGGGCTGGTCTCGCGTTGATAGCCATAGCAGCCGAGGTGGTCGGGCCTCACCGCATCGATGCAGATAAGGACCACGTACCTGGGAGCCCGCCGCGGGCCCAGGCGGTTCCTGACCGCCACAAGCACGAGGATCACCGCGATAATCGTCAGCGATATGAAGAAGGTCTTTCGCCTCATGTCTATATCCTAACCCGCACGAGAAAAGGCGGTCAAGTCCGATGACCGGGATACTCTTCATCTTGTTGGCGGCCGCTTTTCTTGGTAAAATATGGGAGATTGGCACACTCACACGGCCCGATTGAGGCCGGCTTGACGGTTCTTGAGGGAAAGGACTACAGAAGATGAAGAGCGACATCGGTGTATTCGTTTTGCTGACCGTGCTTGCGCTGGGCTTCGCACTGCCGGCGGGAACCTGCCTTGCGGCAACTGTCGAGGTGGTCGCGCCCGAAGAGCTAACGGTCGAGATCATGTCGAATCTTGACGACTTCAGTTTCAGGAGCGAAGGCGGATATGACTATGTGGAAGCCGAAGGAGCGGCCTTGCTTCCCGAGGGCGGCATCCCGGCGCTTCCCAGGGTGCCCTATCATGTCGCCATTCCCGCCGGAATGCGCCTCGATAGCATAGTGGCCACGCCGGGCCCGGGGATTCTTCTGGAAGGCCGCTTCAATATCGTTCCCACCCAGCCTCCCGCGATCCTGAGCGGCGGTGCCGCGGCCTGGACAGCCGGCCGGCCTGATATCTACATGAGTGATGACGCCTTCCCCGCGAATGTGCTGGGAGGCGTGCATGAAGGTTTCATGGGGGACACGAAGATACTGAGTTTTCATGTCTCGCCGTTCAGCTTCAACCCGGCTTCAGGCAGCCTGCGCTTCTTCGAGATCATAGACGTCAGGGTGGTGCTTGCCCCCGCGAGCTCTGCGCGTCCGTTCAGACGCGGCGGTCCACGCCGTGAGCGATTTGTCCGGATGGTGGAGGACATGGTCGCAAATCCCGAGAAAGTCCCAGAGTATTCGGTGACGGGCGGTCCCTGTCATCTTCTCGGAGCGGGCATGCTGGAGGAAGCCGACTTCGAGTACGTGGTCGTGACACCGGACTCGCTTGCCTCTACCTTTCAGCCCCTGGTGGACTGGAAGAGCCAGAAGGGTGTGACGGCCACATGCGTCACCCTGGAGTGGATACTCGCCAATTACACGGGTGACAATACCCAGGACATCGTCCGGAATTTCCTGAAGGACGCGTACCAGACCTGGGGCACGGTATGGGTGCTACTGGGCGCTGATACCGGCATCCTGCCCAGCCGCCAGGTCTTCGCGATGGACGCCGAGATGGGCGCGAACGGCAACCGAATAAGATCCGATTTGTACTTCGCCGATCTCGACGGAACCTGGAATGACAATGGCGTGAGCCCATATGGCGAGGTTGACGACAATGTCGACATGTATCCGGAGCTGATCGTTGGGCGGGCACCCGCCCAGAATATAGCCGAGGCGGTTGTGTTCGTGGACAAGGTGCTGACCTATGAGAAGAACCCCCCGTCGGCCTATCCCTTGAAGATGCTGATGCCGGGTGAGATTCTATGGACCGATCCCCTTACCGATGCCGGCGTGGGGCTGGACCGGATCGATGAAGACCTGATACCGCCGCGCTTCGATCCCATCACCAAGCTCTATGAGACCCAGGGAAATGAAACCGTCGAGAGCGTTCTGGCGGCCATGTCGGCGGGACAGAACTTCGTGCTTCATGACGGCCACTGCAATGAGACCGTGATGGGGGCCGGAGACGGCTATATCTATCTGACAGACGCCGACACTCTTTCCAATGGATCGCGCACCTTCATTCTCAACTCGATCGGCTGCTGGCCTGCGGCCATCGACAGGGACTGTATCGCCGAGCGTTTCATGAACAACCCCAATGGCGGATGTGTCGCCTTCATCGGCAACTGCCGGTATGGATGGGGATCTCCGGGCAACCCGGGCTTCGGCTACTCTGATGTCTTCCAGTATGAATGGGCGCGGTCGGTCTTTGCTCAGAACGTCCTTCCCCTGGGCCAGGCGCACATGGAGAGCAAGGCCATTTTCGCCGGTTTCGCCGGGGAAGCCAATGTCTACAGGTGGAATGAGTTCCAGCTCAATCTCCTGGGCTGTCCGGAAATGCCGGTCTGGACCGATGATCCCGAGGAGCTCAGCGTGACCGCTCCTGCCGAGGTGATGGCCTCTGGAGACCTGGTGAGAGTGGTGGTGGAGGATGCGGCCGGTCCGGTGGAGAATGCCCTCGTCTGCATAATGAACGGAGATGACCTTTACCTCAGGGGCCGTACCGACATCTCGGGGTCCATATCCTTCAGCGTTTCTACGGGGAGCCCCGATTCGCTTTCGCTGACCGTGACCGCCGGCAATCATTTGCCTCATGAGAGCATGATCGATGTCATAGCCGAGGGCGTGCTCCTGGAATGGACGAATCTTGCTGTGGCCGATGCGGGCGACGGCATGGTCAATCCCGGGGAGACCGTGGGTCTGGCTATCTCGGTCGAGAACTTCGGAAGCGATCCGGACTCCGGCGTCTGGGGTCACCTCAGTAGCACGGACGGCATGTGCTCAATGGTTGAAAGCACGGTTTACTACGGCGCCTTAGACCCCGGGCTCGAAGTCTCCGGAGCCGGGAGCTTCACGGCCGCCTTTGACGCATCGGTCCGAAACGGTGAGACGGTGATGCTGGAGCTCACGCTCTCGGACTCCACCTCCGAGGAGTGGACGTTCAGGGTCCCGGTGGTGATTGCCGCTCCGGTGCTCTCGGTTGCTTCCTGCGGTGTCGACGATCAGGCCGGTGGTGACGCCGACTGGGTTGTGGAGCCTGATGAAGAGGTCCTGGTCACCCTCGAGATTGTCAATGACGGCCTCACGTACGGCGATGCCGATGTGACGGTGTCGACACTCGACCCGCACTTCTCAGTGGTGGATTCGGTGATTTCCACAGGCCGGATAGGAGCTTCTTCGGCCGGCTTCAGCCTGCACAAGGTGACCGTGGCGCCGGGCTGTCCCGAACCTCACGTGGGGATGCTCGAGGTCACGATAGACGCTTCCGACGGCCAGACCTTCATCGACACGGTCTATTTCGCTGTCGGAGACCTGGCCTTTGCCGACAACTGCGAGTCGGGCGAGGGAGCCTGGTTCTACGACGGCATGTGGCATCTGACCACATACAGGTCTCATTCGGATTCCACCAGCTGGTACTTCGGAGATGACATGACCCATCAGTATGTGCGCGATGCCGACGGCCGGATGCGCACTCCGGTCTTCCTGGCGGGTGAGGAGAGCAGGTTCTCCTTCTGGTACTGGCACGACTTCCCGACCTACGGCGTCGATGGAATCTATGTGATCATGATAAAGAACGGGGTGCGCGATACGCTGGACTTCTTCGGCAGCGGTGGCGCCCTGGGAGATGGAGGGGTCCTCAATATACCGGCGGACTGGACCCTGTGGGAAAGAATGCTCCCGGGCGTTGAGCCGGGCGACAGCGTCGCGATGGAGCTGGGCTTCACCAGCGACAGCGATGACAATGCGGAAGGCATCTACATCGACGATATCTCATTCAGCTGCAAGGCTCCCGTGATAACTTCGGTGGGCGGCCCGGTGGAGGAAAGACCTGCCATAAGGTTCAGCGCATATCCCAATCCCGCTTACAGCTGCGTGACCGTGGCTTTTGCTGAGGCGAGGGAGCGCGTCTCCCTGGACATCTACAGCGTGGATGGTAGACTGGTCGCAAGGCTGGTGAAACCCGCCGGTGCGAGATCGGTCTCATGGGATCTGGTGGATGAAGGGGGCAGGAGAGTGGCGCCTGG
>JASFOL010000220.1:0-3994 GCA_050116545.1 bacterium
CTATCGCGATTATGGCCGGAGTAGCATCAGAGACCCATCCAGTGCCTATCCGGCCCCGTGTCGGCCATTCGCCGGGCTTCGGCGCCCTGTCCAGGTTTCGGCGCCCTCAAAGTCTTATCATGCCTCGATACTGTGCCGGGGATTCGATGGCAGGAAGGAGTCGAGAGAAGCGTGCATCCCTACGCCGGCATTACCCGGATCAGGTTCGAGGGGTCAGTGAACGCTCACTCTCTCAGCCCGTTCTGTCAGGCTCCCCCAACACCAGTTGTATCTCGCTACTTATATCACACTCTCATTATATGTATCAAGGCGCATATGTTTCGCGCTCTCGATGCCCATCTTCAGAACCTGAAGATCACCCCCACGGCAGGGCCGGCGATCCTCGCGTTCAGGCCTATCTTGTCCTCACCGCCTCCTTCTTCGTACTTGATGTCGAAGGCCCGGCCCAGCGCATTGACCCAGAGCCAGTCCGCCAGCCGGAAGTCAAACCGCACCCACGCATTCCAGGTGAAGTCCGAGCCTATGCCAAACCCTCCCATGTCGGCCGCCGCCGCTATGGTGAAGGCCCTGGCCATCCGGTAATGGATGTATCCACCGATGATGGGATCGATGAACTGAGCCGTTTGCTCAAGATCCTCTCCACCGGATTGCTTGAGGGAGTTCGTGAGCCGGAAATAGCGTCCCCCGGCGAGAACACCGAAGGAAAGGTAGCGGATCTCCTTGATGTCACGCGTTCGCTGGTCGAAGAAGACCGGGGTGGAACCCAGCTCG
Organism: bacterium; assembly: GCA_050116545.1. Taxonomy (GTDB): domain Bacteria; phylum Arandabacterota; class Arandabacteria; order Arandabacterales; family Arandabacteraceae; genus JAUVJV01. The sequence continues at coordinate 772 of JASFOL010000220.1, forward strand.
TAATTATAAGCCATGTCCACGAAGAATATATTGCTGGCCGGGACATAGGTGTCCTCTTCGATGATGTACTTATCCGTGAGATTGACATAGAAGAGATCGAGGTAGAGGCCGTCGCCGCCCTTCCAGGTCTCACACCTGAAATTCCCCCCCGCATTGCTGTTGTCCCAGACGTCCGCGATGCCGGCATCGATGCCCTGGAGCTGGCCCTCTATGGTCATCGTGCCCTTGATTCCCGTGAACCACGCATAGGGCATGACCTCCCATGCCCGGCCGGCGGCGTCGGCCGGATGCGGAAGCGCTGGTATGGCAAGCAATCCTGCAATGAGCGCGACCACGCCGATCCTGACCACGCCGATTGCGACACCCCTCCTCATTCAGTTTCCCCTCATGCGGTTTCCTCTGATTCGAAGCATGTGTTCACACAGTACACGCGCATCCATTATACGCCGCGGACGATGCTGTTCAAGCTGTAAGGTGCGAGAATGGATTGGACAGAGTGTCGCGCTCCGATTATAATTCACGAGTCGCAAGTTGTTTGTCGATCAAGTTCGAGGGAGGACGGAGACCAATATGAGAACCCTACTCATCCTTGTGGGCATCTGCCTGCTCGCCACGTCTGTTTATGCCTATGATGATACCCTGATAAAGCACGAAACCGAAGTCGGCGGCTTCTTCACCATCGTTACCAAGAACACGGAGATCAAGCAGACCTTCAACCTGATGGTGGGAGGGCAGGCGGCGCTCCTGGTGAACCATAACTGGGCATTCGGTGTCGGCGGCTATGGCGTGGTGAACGATCCCATTCCGGAGGGCTTAAAGGAAGAGGGGCTGATCAAACTCCGCGGCTATTACGGGGGATTCCTGCTTGAGTACATAGCCTGGCCGGAGAAGGTTGTTCACGTGGCAATCCCCGTTCTTGTCGGCGCCGGCAAGGTGGAGTACAAAGGCTCCTACCGGGATTCCAAGACCGGGGAGGATTCCGACACTTACTTCATAGCCGAGCCGGGGCTGGACCTCGAATTCAATATCACGAGGTTCTGGCGCATGGACCTCGGGGCCACTTACCGCTATGTCAGCGGCTGCGAGCTCGGTGACGTGACCGACAATGATCTAAGCGGACTGGCAGCGAATCTCACCTTCAAGTTCGGCAAGTTTTAGATCCGCTCCGCTTGACCTGCATGGCTGCTGCGAGTAGGCTCATGTCATAATGGACAGAGACCAAAACCAACCTTCAGACCACGAAATCCTCCATCTTGTTGACGGTGTGATGGTTCTCGATCCCGGGGGGATCGTGGTCGCATTCAGCGAGGGTGCCGAGCGCATCACGGGCTATCCGGCCAGCGAGGTCATAGGCAAGGCATGCCGGGATGTATTTCGCTCCGACAACTGCGATGTGTCATGTCCCGCCAGGCGGACTCTCGAAGCGGGGGTGGTGCTCTCCAACTGCAGGTGCCACATATACACCAGGGACGATGACGAGATAGAGATCGCTGTGAACACTTCACCGCTCAGGGGAAGCGATGGGACTGCCGTGGGCTCTGTGGTGGTGTTCCGGAACCTCAATGAGATGATGGAAATGGCGATCAGGCTGACCGAACTCAGCCGCGAAGTTGTCAGGGAGAAGGAGCGCTCCGAGGCCATCATCAACAGCATCGCCGACGGCGTGTTCACGCTCTCGCCCGACATGGCGGTCACCTCATTCAACAAGTCCGCAGAGAGAATAACCGGCTACACCGCCGAAGATGTGCTGGGAAAATCCTGCAGGAGCGTATTCAAGAGCAAGGGCTGCGACGAGATCTGCCCGGTCAGGCGAATGCTGCTCACCGGGAAGCCGCTCTCCGGGGTCGAGATGGAGATCACCGCAAAGGACGGCTCCAGGGTGCCCGTCAGCATGTCGACCGCGGTTCTGCTTGATGAGACTGGCGAGGTGACGGGCGCGGTCGAGACCTTCAGGGACCTGTCCACGGTCAAGATCCTGACCGATCAGCTCAAGGGCAGGTACTCGTTCAGGAGCATAATCGGCAAGAGCCACGCCATGCAGGAAATCTACAATCTGATCGAGTCGGTGGCGCGGACCAATGTCGCGGTCTTAATTCAGGGCGACACCGGGACGGGCAAGGAACTTGTCGCGAGGGCGATCCACTATGAAAGCCCCAGGGCCGGCAGTCCTTTCGTCGTGGTGAACTGCGCGGCCCTGCCTGAATCCCTGCTTGAGAGCGAGCTCTTCGGGCATGTCAAGGGCGCATTCACCGGCGCGGTCTCCGACAGGAAGGGCAGATTCGAGCTGGCCGATGGGGGCACCATCTTCCTCGATGAGATCGCCGAGATAGGCCAGGCCATACAGGTCAAGCTGCTGAGGGTGCTGGAGAACAAGCAATTCGAGAGAGTCGGGGACAGCCGGACGCGGGAAGTTGACGTGCGGCTGGTTTTCGCATCCAATAAGAACCTCAAGGAGCTGGCGGCGGCGGGTGAATTCCGGCAGGACCTTTATTACAGGATCAATGTTGTGACGGTGACCCTGCCCCCGCTCAGGGAGCGCGACGAGGACATCCCCCTGCTGGCGGATCACTTCATGGCCAGATTCAGGGAAGAGACGGGCAGGCCCGTCGAGGCAATCTCCCAGGATGCTATGGATCTCATGATCGACTATCTCTGGCCGGGCAATGTACGCGAGCTCGAAAATGCCATCGGCCACGCTTTCGTGCACTGCTCCAGCGGCACGATACTGCCCAGGCACCTGCCCCAGGACCTGCTTGGCACGCTGGGCTCAGGTGGCGGTCCCGCCAGGCCGGGGACACTGGAGGAGATCGAGCGGGAAGCCATTGCCGATATGCTGAGGCGGTGCAAGGGCAACCGGAGCCTCGCCGCCAGGCGCCTGGGCATAGGGCGAAGTTCCCTCTGGCGCAAACTCAAGAAGTACGGCCTCGACCAGGCCGCAGAGTGACCCACCCGGCAAACTCCAGAGATAGGGTCTTGACCCGGCCGCAGTGTTCCACTCGCCAAGCTCCAGAATGATACGCTCGTTTCAATATGAAGCAGTTAGATTCCGTCTGATATTGAGGCAGATCGGATCATCATATTTAACTCGTTGCTAAATAGTCAATTCGCAGTGTGAGCATTACCGCCACATTCTGGCACACTCCCTGCAAGTAAAGACCAGACGAGGTATGAGTCTCGCTGAGAGGCTCAAGCCGGGGGCGGAGCTCCACGCCCAAATGGAGCA
>JASFOL010000221.1:0-3977 GCA_050116545.1 bacterium
GCTGGGCCGCCTTCAAGAAGCTCTTGATATCCAGCTCGCACTGGAGGAGGAGATCGACGCGGCAGGCATCGAACCCGATGGCTATGTCTATGAGGAGATAGGCGAGTGTCTTCTGGCCCTGGGCAGGGCCGATGAGTCAAAACCGTATTTCAAACTGGCATTCGAGCATCTGTCGAAGGATGAGTGGATGCAGGCCAATGAGGCCGACCGTCTGAAGCGTCTGAAGCAGCTTTCGGAATAGTTATAGAACATCCCCATAGGCCGAAGGGCCACCCCCTGTGCCCGGGGTTTCTTGTGTGCGTCCTGTGGAGCACCCGGTTCGGACGGCATGAAGATAACCCGAACAAGAAACTTGGCCGGCTTTACTTTCGTCTGATATTCGAGTACCATTGCGAAACTCAAGCCAATGAACGGCGCACGGCGCCATACCAATACTGGGAGGGTTGACATGAAGACAGCCGGGATCCTTGCCCTTATCATCCTGATCTGTGCAGGCTCACTGTATTCGGACACCAGCATTCCGCGGTATCACGATCAATATGACTTTCTATTGGCCTCTCCCGCCAGCATGGGTTTCGGCCTATACGGCTATGCCAACCCCGCGGTGTTGGGCCAGGTGGAGAAGCCCGACCTGCTTTTCGGCTGGAGGGGAACATCCGACGAGTTCAGCGATTTCGATCGCTGGGGCGTTTTCGGCGGCCTTCCGATGCTGGGATTCGGGGTGATCAAGGACAAGAGTGATCTCGGCCAGGTCTGGGACTACCGGCTGGGTACGGCCTTCGGCGGCAAGGGAGGTAACCTGGGTATAAGCTATGGCTGGACGACCGGAGACGAGTCCTCCTACGGCAGAAGCAGCATGTTGAGCATCGGCACCCTGATGCGTCCCTGCCGGCGTTTCTCGGTGGGCATCTCCGGGTCTTTTGCGACCAGAGGCACTGCCAGGGAGTACCTGTTCGACCTCGGAATCCGGCCGCTGGGCAATGAGATACTCACCCTCTTCGGGGACTATGCCCCCCAGACCGGGGACACCTTCAAGAAGGCCCCGTGGAGCACCGGCCTGGTCCTGGAAGCCCTTCCGGGCGTGCGCCTGACCGGGCGCTATTTCAGCGATCACCAGGTCACGCTCGGCCTGAACTTCAGCCTGGCGCGCGTCGGGCTATCCGCGCAGGGCCGCTCTGATACCGACCGGAAGCACAGTTATAATACCTATGCCGTCAGGGTCGGCGCGATGGACCGCAATGTCTTCCGGGCCTATGGAGAGAAAGACAAGAAGTATCTGCACATGAGTCTCACCGGGCCGGTCAAGTACCAGCGCTACCGCCTGTTCGATGAGTCCCGGACTTTCTCGGGCGTTCTGGACGCCATAGACGCGGCGAAGCATGACGACACCATCGCCGGTATCGCCATCAACACGTCCGGAATGATCATTGGATGGGAGATGGCCTGGGAGGTCAGAGAGGCTCTCAAGAAGTTCCAGGCGGCCGGCAAGCACGTGGTGGTCTTCATCGATGATGCCAGCCTGCCCAGATATCACTTCGCCTCGGTTGCCGACAAGATCGTGCTCGACCCGACCGGTGAGGTTTCGCTCCTGGGATTCAGGGCCGGTAGGCTATACCTCAAGGGAAGCCTGGACAAGCTGGGCATTGGATTTGATGAGCTGCGCTTCTTCAAGTACAAGTCGGCCTATGAGTCGTACTCACGGGAGAGCATGTCCGAGGGTGACGCTGAACAGCTTCAAGCCATAATCGATGACTTCTATGCCCTGTCCCGGTCTGACATCTGCGAAGGCCGCGGCATCTCCCACGATGAGTTCGACCGCATGGTGAATGAGGAAGTCTGGTTTCCGGCGAAGGACGCCCTGGAGGCCGGCCTGGTGGATACCCTGGGCCGCTGGGAGGCCGTGCGGGACGTGATCAAGGGGCTCGAAGGCAAGTCGAGGAGCATGGTGGGGGCCGGAAACCTCGCCAGGTATGAACTGCCCGGCGACGACTACTGGGGCGAAAAACCCAAAGTGGCGGTCATCTACGGTCTCGGTGTATGTGCAATGGACACGGGGATAAAGGCAAGGAGCCTGGAGAGAGTCTTCGACAGCGTGGCCAACAATAATCAGATCAAGGCCGTGGTCTTCCGCGTCGATTCTCCCGGCGGCAGCGCCACCGCGTCAGACGTGGTGGCCGAGGCCATCAAGCGCTGCCAGAGAAAGAAGCCGGTCGTGGTGTCACAGGGCTGGCTGGCGGGAAGCGGCGGCTACTGGATTTCAATGTATGCCGACACGATCGTTGCGGCCCCGAATTCAATAACCGGTTCGATCGGGGTCATCGGAGGCTGGTTCTACAACAAAGGTCTCAAGCAGAAACTGGGAATGACCACCGACCTGGTCACGGTGGGGGATCATGCCGACCTGGGTTATGGCGTCACCCTTCCATTCCTGGGCCGGCTTCCCGACCGGGACTTCACGGATGAAGAGCGCGCAAGGGTCGAGGACATGATTACCACTTTCTACTATGAGTTCGTGGACAAGGTCGCGGAAGGCCGGGGCATGGAAAGCAGCGAGGTGGATTCGATAGGACAGGGCCGGGTCTGGTCCGGAACAGACGGCCTCAAGAACGGCCTGGTGGATGTGCTCGGCGGGATGGAGACCGCGATCATGCTCGCCCGGGAGCGTGCCGGCATCGCTCCGGAAGATGAAGTCGAAATAGTCGAGCTGCCCGAGCCGCCGCTCTTCAGCTTTCCGGCCATCACGCCCAGGCTGTTTGGAATCGAGCAGAAGGAAGACCCGCTGATCGAGCATCTCAAGTTCCGGCTTGACCGCAACGGGGAGGTCATGCCCATAGTGCCGGGTGAGTACCTGGATCCCGAGCTGCAGTTCATGGAGTAAAGGCAGGCGAAGTACGGGCAATGGTCCAAACACGGGAGGTGTAGAATGCCGAATGGCACGACAGAGTATCCGGTTAAGCTCAGCATCGAGTACCCGGAAAAATGTGACCGGCTGACCACGTTCTTTCGTTTCTTCGTGGCCATACCGATACTGATTATCCTGGCCATGCTGATGGGCTACACCGGCAACGATTCCGAACGCCACAGGTGGATGCTCTATGGATATGGCGTTGGCGTGGTGTTCCTGCCGGTGCTCCTGATGATCCTCTTCAACAAGAAATATCCCAGGTGGTGGTTCGACTGGAATGTGGCCCTGGTCAAGTTCGCGGCCCGCATCGAGTCCTATCTTAACCTGCTCACCCATGAGTATCCCTCGACGGATGAGGAGCAGAGGGTCCACATAGAGATCCCGTATCCCGACGTGCAGAATGAACTGGGACGGGGGATGCCGCTGATCAAGTGGCTGCTGGTGTTGCCGCATGTGATAGTGCTCTCCTTTCTCTACATAGCGGCAGTCGTCTGCGTGATCATAGCCTGGTTCGCAATTCTCTTCAGCGAGAAGTATCCCGTCGATCTCTTCAATTTCGTGGTCGGGGTGATGCGCTGGGGTTTGCGGGTCTATGCCTATGCCGTGCTCCTGACGACAGATATCTACCCGCCGTTCACTCTCTCTGAATAGGGGGATACACAGGGGAATGGCCCGGGCGGACCGCAGCGGCCCCCGGTGATTGGCCCCGCCGGGCCGGGCGATATGTTATAGTGAGGTCATGAAAACGCGATTCCCGATTGCGGCCGCCATCGCAATCTGTCTGCTTGCGTCTGCCATGGTAATCAGTATGTTTGCGCCTTTGGTGGGGGCGGCGCCCGGAGAGACTTTCGTCAAGGGCGCGGACCTGTCCTTTCTCCAGGAGATCGAGAACAATGGCGGGGTCTATACCGAGGATGGCATTCCCCGGGACGCCCTGGATATTCTTAAGGATCACGGCTTCAACTATGTCCGTCTGAGGGTCTGGCACACTCCTCCCGGCGCCTATTGCAGTCTTGAAAACACCCTTCTCATGGCGCAGCGGATAAAGCAGAAGGACCTGGGCCTGCTGCTC
>JASFOL010000222.1:0-3968 GCA_050116545.1 bacterium
CCATCACCGCCGGAATCCGCAGCGGCAAGACGCAGGCCCTCGAGACCCGGGCCGGCCAGTCCGAAGTAGACCAGGCCGACCGGCTTTTCCTCACTTCCTCCTCCGGGACCTGCGATGCCGGTTGTCGAAAGCCCGAGATCGGTGCCGGCCCTCTCTCTCACCCCGAGCGCCATGGCTTCCGCGACCTCGGCGCTGACCGCGCCATGCTTCTCGATCAGGGCGGCCGGAACACCGAGGGTATCGATCTTGGCCTGATTGCTGTAAGAGACAACCGCTCTGTCGAGGACGGCGGATATTCCGGGAACTTCGGTAAGCAGGTGACCGATCAGGCCGCCGGTGCACGATTCGGCAACGGCGATTGTAAGCCCGCTTTCTATGAGCATCCTGCCAGTGACGAAGTGAATGTCCTCCCCTTCGGTCGAATAGACGCGCTCACCGAGAGTCTCAACTATTATCCCCGTACTCTCCGACAGGACTCTCTCCACGCGGTCCCGAGCGCCGCCCGCCGTGATACGCAGTTCCACCCCTTCGGGCCTGGGAAGATAACCCAGTCCCGCCTCGATCCTCTCGATCACCGGCTTCAGCCTGCGTGTGATCGACGACTCGCTCATTCCCGTGGTCTTCAAGACCCTGGTCAGGGTGATCTCCGGCCTGGGTAGGCGCCTGAGGATCGGCAGTATCTCATCGGCAAAAACCGCTTCCATCTCGCGGGGAACACCCGGCATGACGAAGATCCGCACCCCGGCCTGCTCGATCACGAGACCCGCGGCCGCGCCCACCCGGTTCGGGAGAATGCCCGCCCCTTCCGGGACGCTTGCAAGCAGGTCCACCACCGCCGGTGTCGCCGATTTGAAACCTTTGAGTCTCGCCTCCAGATTGGCCTTCAGGTCCGGGTCGATCACCATCTTTCGCCCGGTGGCCAGGGCAACTGCCTCCTTGGTGATGTCATCGGTGGTCGGTCCCAGCCCTCCGGTGATAAAGACCAGGTCCGCGCCATCGAGGGCGAGGGCGATCCGGCGAGCGATAAGCTCCACGTCATCCCCCACAGTCTCCAGCATGGACACTCTAATGCCGAGCCCCGCAAGATGCCCTGCGAGATAGCATGAATTGGTATCGACGGTGTGGCCGCCGGTGAGCTCATCACCGACGGTGAGAATGATGGCCCGCATAGACATCACCCCAGAAGGCCTTTCGCGGCGTGCAGAATTATCAGCGTATAGAGCCCGGCGATGCCATCGTCCAGCATGATTCCCAGGCCCCCATTCACCCGCTCGGCGCGGCGGGCCGGGAACGGCTTTACCACATCGAAAAACCTGAAGAGCACGAATGCGGCCACGACCCACTTCCAGGTGACCGGAAGATAGACCAGCGAGATCAGCATGCCCCAGATCTCGTCGATAACGATTAGCTTGGCGTCATGCCCGTAGATCTTCTCGCAGCGATGCGCAGCGGGCACGCCCAGCGCATAGACCACCACCAGGGTGGCTGCCCAGCCAAGGGGGGCGCCCGCTACCAGGGCTCCCGCCTTGACCAGGATCAGATACAGCACCACGCCTGCCGCGCTTCCGACCGTGCCCGGAAACACCGGGAAATAGCCCGAATAGAGTCCCGTGCCGATCAGGGCCGCAAGCCTGTCAGCGAAGGATCGGGTCAATTGGAGTCCCCGGCCTCTTCACAGGGCATCACACAGAGATTGCCGATACCGGAGAGCGCCTGAATCTCGCGCCAGCGCCGGTCGACTTCGTCCTGGCCCGACTGAAGAAGCTCGGGATTGGCCTTCAGGTGCGCGAACCTTCCCTGCCTGCCCGTGAACTCGCTCAAGGGCAGCTTCTCTTTGGGCGTATATGTGAGGCTCCAGGTCCCTTCGTCGAATTCATAAAGCGGCCAGAAGCATGTCTCCACCGCGAGGCGCGCGATCTCGATGGTGTCCTCCATCGGATAGCGCCAGCCCCTGTGACAGGGGGAGATCACGTTTATGAAGCTCGGCCCGTCTTTGGCAAGCGCCTTCTCCACCTTCTCTACCAGGTCATTCCAGTGACTCGGTGAAGCCTGAGCGACATAGGGTATCCGGTGGGCGGCCATGATCTTGGTCATGTCCTTGTGGTATTGTGCCTTGCCCGGTATCTCGTCGCCGGCCGGACAGGTCGACGTCGCGGCGCCTATCGGTGTCGCGCTGGAGCGTTGAATGCCCGTGTTCATGTATGCTTCATTGTCGTAGCAAACGTAGAGCATCCTGTGGCCGCGCTCAGCCGCGCCGGACAGGGCCTGAAGCCCTATGTCATAAGTACCGCCGTCCCCGCCGAAGGCGATGAAGCGCATTTCCTTTTCGATTTTTCCCTGGCGCTTGAGCGAGCGGTAAGAGGACTCCACACCGCTTATGGTAGAGGCAACATTCTCAAACGCATTGTGGATATAGGGCACGTTCCAGGCGGAATACGGGAAGATGGTGGTGACCACCTCCAGGCAGCCCGTCGCGCATCCGACGACCACATCCTTGCCCGCGGCCAGGAGCACCTGCCGCGCGATTATCGTGGCGCCACATCCAGCGCAAGCCCTGTGGCCGCCGGTGAGTAAGTCTTTTCGTTTTGACAGTTCCTTTATGCTTGGCACCTCTGACCTCCTATTCCCTCACACCCAGGAATCCCGTCTCATCTGAGCTCTTTCCGCTTGAAGCGACCTTCTTGGCTTCATCGAAGGCCTGCCTTATATGGTCCGGATTGATATCGCGGCCACCCAGTCCGTAGATATAGCCCTTTATCGGCGGGGCGGTCTCACCATAGAGCGCCGAGCGGACTTCCATCATCACCGGGCCACCCTGCGCCCCGAAGGAAGCCGAACGGTCCAGCACCGCCACGGCCTTTGCCCCGGCAAGCGCCGCTCTCACTTGCTTGACCGGGAAGGGCCTGAAGCTTCTGATCTTCAGGAGCCCCACCTTCTCACCCTTTGCCCGGAGCTCATCGACAACAAACTTGATGGTTCCGCAGGTGGAACCCAGGGCTATCATTATGCGTTCCGCATCCTCTGTCTTATAGGCCTCCACGTGGCCGTATTTCCTTCCGGTCAGCTTGCCGTACTCTATTCCGACGCTTTCGATCACGTTCGGAGCTTTCTCCATTGCCTTTATCTGCTGCACCTTGTGCTCGAAGTAATAGTCATGGAAGTCAAGCGGGCCGAAGGTGAACGGCTTGTCGCTGTCGAGCAGATTGTGAACCGGCCTGAACTCACCGATGAACTCCTGCACGGTCTTGTCGGGAATGACCTCCAGGGGTTCGATGGTGTGGCTTATGATGAAACCATCGAGGCACACCATGACCGGCAACTTCACATCCTCATCCTCGGCGATCCTGACGGCCTGGAGCACATTGTCATAGGCTTCCTGACCGTTCTCGGAGTGCAGCTGGATCCATCCCGCATCCCGTGCGCCCATTGAATCGCTGTGATCGCAATGAATATTGATCGGGCCGCTCAAAGCCCTGTTGACCACCGTCATCACCAGAGGACACCGGGATGAGGCGGCGATATAGACTATCTCCCACATCAGCGCCAGCCCATTTGCCGAAGTCGCCGTCATAACCCGGGATCCGGCCGCCGATGCTCCCACCGCGGCGCTCATCGCGCTGTGCTCGCTTTCGACCAGCACCAGCTCGGTCTTGACATCGCCGTCGGCCACATAGTCCGCGAACTTGTGCATCAGCTCGGTCTGTGGGGTTATCGGATAGGCCGGCACCACGTCCGGGTCGATCTGGCGCATGGCCTCCGCCACGGCGTCATTCCCGGTCAGCGCTATCACCTTCTTGGTGGCAATGCTCTTCATCGCATTTACTCCTCTTTATCTATATCGGATTCCTTGACCATGTCGATCGCGTGCACCTTAGGCGGGCATACCTTCTCGCAGATGCCGCAGCCCTTGCAGTGGTCGAGGTCGATGCCGGTCACCTTGCCGTCCTCGACAATCACCGCCGAGTCGG
>JASFOL010000223.1:0-3955 GCA_050116545.1 bacterium
GGTGCCACCGGCGTTATCTTGTGCCCAGCCGCTGCCACCGGGCATGGCGAGGGCCACGAGGAAGACCAGAGCCAGGAGCAAAGCCGCGGCGGGGTCAGCGAAGATGTTCAGTCCGGGTCGATTGCAATATCGCACGTCTACCTCCTTCTGAGATCACTCTGGGACGGAGATCCAATCATACTCTATCTCAATGGCTGGAACGATCTCCAGGGCGAGTACCTCCCCCATGGCTGCGTTTGTCATGATCACAATGCCCTTTCCCGTCTGGAGCTGACCGGATAACCAGCAAGTCGTCCCCGGCAGATTGCTGCCGGGGTGAAGAAAGACCAAACCTCCATCCATTTCGTACAGGAGCGTCCCCAGGCCCTGCCCGAGAGGCACACCGAGTATTGCCGGGTCAATGTCGATCTGTTTGGTGAACATATGTCGAGCGGCCGCCTGTGAGAGCAGTTTGTTGGATGAACCTTCATAGGCCATCATCAGTTCAATCGCAAAGAGGGCCAGGTCGGAAGGGGTAGTGATCAAACCGCCATGTGCCGACGCCGATGGCGAGAGTGCGGGTTCGGCGGCATTGCCCTCCGCATCGTGAGGCATGGCTTCTTCCGCCCCGCGATCGGGCTCAAGGGGGTATGCGAATGTGCTGTGCTCCATGCCGAGCGGGTTGAATAAGATCTCTCTGGCAATCTGGGGAAAGGGCATGTCCAGGATGTCCTCGAGGACCTGCTGGATCACAACAAAGCCAAGGTTGGAATACTGCCACTTGGTGCCCGGGACATACTCCACGATCGCCGGCTTGTTCATTGCAGGAAGCTGGCCGTTGAGAATTTCAACAAGGGTCGGCTCGCCCGCGCCCTCTTCGGTCGGAAAGCTGGTGGACGGCAGGCCTGCTTGATGTGTCAGCAGCAAGCGAAGGGTTACCTTCTGCTGCCGGGTGAACTCGTTGCCGGGAATCTCCCACGAATGCAGGTAGTCATTTATGTCGTGATCCAGGTTAAGAAGCCCTTCGTCAACAAGGTGCATGACTATCGCCGCCGTTATAAGCTTGGATGTCGAGGCTGCCTGAAAGTACGAATCGTTGGTAACCGGCTCAGTGCCTCCGGCCTTCAGCAACCCGTAGGGCCGGGCCCAGGCCAGTTCATAGTCGTCTATCACGGCCACATCGAGGCCCGGTACCTTGAAGTGCTCCATCCTCTCAGGCAGTGTCTTCAGCTGCAGTGGATCTACACCTTCTGGATCTATCGCCGCCAGGGGCGTTGTGAACTCAACCAGGCTGCGCTCAACCCGGGCTATCCTAGCGTCGACGGAGGCCTCGGGCCTTTCCCGCGAACAGGAGAGCGCAGCGAGTGAAATCGCCGCGACGACCACTATTCCAGGCATGATCCTTCTTTCCATGATAATTCCATTCATGCTCTTAACTCCCGCGTGACGGTTAAGTCGGAGTCTCTTCGGTCCGTGGCTTCGCCCCTCGGGCGAACACAGATTCATAGTGAACGGCATCCACCGGGCATACATTGAGGCACCTGGCGCAGCTGAAGCAGTCGGCCTTCAACCTGCCGCCCTCAACGCGCCCCTTTGCCGCCTCAAGCGGACATGCTCTGATGCAGGCCCCGCATTGGGTGCACTTCTCCCTGTCGATGCGGACACGGATGATGCTCAGGCGCTCGGCTATCCAGGATGTGAGGCCGAATGGACAGACCAGTTGGCAGAAGGGCCGATACATGAACAAGGAACCCAACAGGGCCACAATGATTGTAAGCAGGACGCTGAGGGCGGCGACGTCTGGGATGAAGAGATTGAACGGATTCACATAGTGGTATACCACCATGCCCCTTTGCCCCCCGACCACACCGAAGAGAAACAGCAGGGCAGCCACGAAGAGCGCCGCGCGAATGGTGTTTGTCAGGCCAAAGGGAATCTTCCGGCGCTTGATGCTTCCGAGCACAGGGATGCTGTACACCAGCTCCTGAAGCGCCCCGAAGGGGCATGCCCAGCCGCATATCATCTTGTTTCCGGCTATCGCGAGGGCGATGAAAAAGACGAAGGCGATCGTCTTTGCGACGGGGTCAGGGTATAGCCCCACCATCGACTTGAAAACCTTCACCACCCCTTCCATCGGATTGGGCGACTTTCCCAGCAGGAACCCGGCGGCGATCGCCGAGATCATGAGAAACAAGATATATGGCTCGCGGGGATACCATTCCCGCCTTCGCTCGATTCCGGAGTTGTCAGGACGGCCCAGCCTGGAGAGAAATACCAGGCCTCCCAGCACCAGCGCTGCGTACAGATAGTACTTGAGCATGGAATCGGTGTGGGAAAGAAGATGCTCCACCGTGTGATGGAGCTGTTCTGGAGAGACGTCCAGCGTGGCGAGCGGCTTCTGCTTGGGAACATCAATAGGCAGCTTGAGCTCCCGGGCAAGGGCCTTGCCGGTGACACTCAGCGATGGAGCGATTTCGCTGATCGACATATCGACGCTGAAGCCGGCCGCATCGACCTGCTCGCCGTCCTGGCTTACCACAAAACCCAGACCCACAATCAGGAGCATCACAACCGCTGTCATGAAAAGCCATGTGCGCTGCCCGGTAGACAGCGCCGCGAACCACCGGCGCATACTCAAATCCCCCTCAGCCCATGATCAATAGAACCACGTACGGAATGACAAAGAAAAAGAAGAACACCAGCTTATAGAGGCCGAAGAAGCAGTAGATGGCGATGTTGAAGGCCTCGCGAGATATGGGAAAGAACCGTGATTGAATCTGGTACGCCCAATTCATGCCGATGGATGAGACCAGGTAAGCGAACATCATCACAGCGAGATTCAGGATAGTACACCACATGAAGAAAGTGGTGAGGGTCTGGATATCCATGGAGAACCTCCTCTTTGTGTGCCTGGACCTGCGACATCCCTTGTATGGGCAAGTCCCTCACAATTGATATCACATGAAGGGCCACACTTCAAACGCTTGGCGGCGGCGCCGCGGGGCCTATCGGGCACCCAGCACGGGCATCGCAATTGTGTAAGTGAGTGCGGTGATCAATCCGATGCCGGCGATATTGAGCCACAAACCGGCGCGAGACATCCTGGAAATCGGCACATATCCGGTCCCGAAGACTATGGCATTGGGAGGCGTTGCCACAGGCAGCATGAAGGCGCAGCTGGCGGCGATGGCAGCCGGGACGATCAGGAGATACGGATGCATCTTCATCCCCTGTGCAAGGGCCGCGAAAATCGGAACCAGTGTGACGGTGGTTGCCGTGTTGCTCGTAAGCTCGGTGAGGAATATCAGCATTGTGATCACCGTCACAACCAGGACGACGGGATTGAACCCGGCTAATGAACCCACCTGGCTCGCTATGAATTCGCCGACCCCGTTCGCCTTTATGGCGGCGGCCAGGCTGAGGCCCCCGCCGAAGAGGATGAGCAGGCCCCACGGAAGCTTGACTGCTGTTCTCCAGTTCATCACGAAGCTGTGCTTCCTGATATCGACAGGGATAACGAACAGCAACAGGGCGGCGATGATGGCGATGCCGGTGTCGGTGAGTCCCGCGAAGGGCCGGTGTCCGGCGAAGCCCGCCTTCATGAGCAGAGGCCGGAAGCTCCAGCACAGTGCGGTTAGCGCAAATACAACAAGCGTTATCTTCTCCCCCGGATTCATAGGGCCGAGTTCCTCGTGCCGGTAGACCGTGCATGCCGCCTCGCCATCCTCGGTGCTATCGGAGATGCGAAATATGACCCTCGTCAGCAGCAGCCACACTATGGGGAGAAACACTATGACCAGGGGCAGCCCGACACCCATCCAGCGGACAAAACTGATCTCAGTCCCCAGATTGTCTTTGACATAGGAGGCAAGAAAGAGGTTGGGCGGAGTTCCTATCAGGGTCCCGATGCCCCCGATCGAGGCGGCATAGGCGATTCCCAGGAGCAGGCAAAGCGTGAAGTTGTCGCTTTGCGGAT
>JASFOL010000224.1:0-3950 GCA_050116545.1 bacterium
ATGGCCAGGGCAGGCGAGGATACCGAGTCCGGTGCCGAGGAAGAGCAGGAAATGATCAATGCCATATTCGAGATGCGGGACACTGTGGTCAGGGAAGTGATGGTCCCGAGGATCGACATGGTCTGCGCGGAGGTCACAACCACCGTCGGCGAGGCGATCAAGGTGATAGCCGAGGGAGGCCATTCCAGGATTCCCATCTACAATAAGACCATCGATGATATCCGCGGCATCCTGCACGCGAGGGACCTGTTTGAGTTCGTGAAGGAAGGCGGACTGGACGCCGGCATGGGAGACGTCCTCAGGGACGCCTATTTCGTTCCCGAGACCAAGAAGGTCAGGGACCTCCTGGCGGAACTGAGAAGTCGAAAGACCCACATGGCGATAGTGGTGGACGAATTCGGCGGGGTGGTCGGCCTGGTGACGCTCGAGGATGTGCTGGAGGAAATCGTCGGCGAGATATATGATGAATACGAGGAAGAGCTGGAGCTGATCCACGTGGTCGGCGACGACGAGGTCAGGGTGGACGGAAAGGTCAGGATCGATGATCTGAATGAGACGCTCCGAATCGAATTAGCGGATGAAGAAGATTATGACACGCTGGCCGGTTATGTGTACAATCTTCTGGGCAAAGTCCCGTCCGAGGGCGATGCCTACGATGCCGACGGACTGAGCTTCGTGGTGGAGAAAGTGACCGGACAGAGGATAGAGCGAGTGCTGATACGCGGCGCCGGGATCGGGGTCGCGGCCAGGGAAAACACAGAGCGATGAGCATTCACAGGACTCACGGCATAGTATTAAGAAGCAGGAAGTTCAGGGAGTCCAGTAAGATAGTGGTCTTCTTCACCCGCCGCTACGGCAAGATGTCGGTCATTGCCAAGGGAAGCCTCAAGCCCAAGAGCAAGTTCGGGAGCAGCCTGGAGCTCTTCACGCGCTCTTCCCTTATCTTCTACAAGAAGGAGAACCGGGACCTCCACACGCTGAGCCACAGCGAGGTCCTGAATCCCAATGAGGACATCAGAAAAGACGTTGTGAAGCTCGCCTATGCGAGCGCCGCGGGCGAGATGGTGGAGCGGCTGGTTCCCAATGAGGAGCAGAACGAGACCCTGTATGAGCTCCTGGACGCCGTCCTGAAGCAGATAAGTGTTGCGGATAGGCCCCAGCTTGAGTTAATACTGGCTTCCTATACTCTGAAGATGCTTCATGCGGTCGGTTATGGCCCGCAGCTGGACGGTTGCGTCAGATGCGGCAAGGACCTCGCCGACGAGGTCTGGTTCGGGCTGCACTCCGGCGGGGCTCTTTGTCCGGCATGCCATAACCAGGACCTGCATGCGATGGAGATGCGGCGTGAGACCCTGGAACTGATGGGGAAGTTTCAGAGTGTGTCTATGGCCAGGCTGAGAGAGACGGCATCGGCTGATGAGTTCAGCAGGGAGGCCGCCGATATCCTCTACGCTTTCGTTCGCGCCCAGATCAGCGAGGGAGCCAAGATCAGATCACTTGATTTCCTCGAGAGAATGAGAGATTCGTCCTTTGCATAGCGATGACAGCAGGAAAGCCCGTGAGGACAAGGTCGGCCAGTCGCTTCAGGACCTGATCATCACGCTGGAGCGTTTCTGGGGCGACTATGGCTGCGCGATCCACCAGCCATACAATAGCGAGGTCGGGGCGGGCACCTTCAACCCGGCCAGTTTTCTCCGCTCGATCGGACCCGAGCCCTGGAAGGCGGCCCACGTGGAGCCGTCGCGCCGTCCCAGGGACGGCAGGTACGGCGAGAACCCGATGAGGGTGCAGCAGTTTCTTCAGTACCAGGTGGTCATAAAGCCCTCTCCCGAGGACATCCAGGATGTCTATCTCGACACGCTTGCGCGGATGGGAGTGGACGCGAAGGAACATGACGTCAGGTTCGCCGAGGATGACTGGGAGTCTCCGACGCTGGGTGCCTGGGGGTTGGGCTGGCAGGTGTGGCTGGACGGGATGGAGATAACCCAGTTCACCTATTTCCAGCAGGCTGGCGGCCTGGACCTGGACCCCATAACCTGCGAGATCACCTATGGCCTGGAGCGGATCGCGATGTGCGTGCAGGAAGTCAATGACATTAACGATATCAGGTGGAATGATCACCTGCTGTGGCGGGACATCTGGAAGACCAATGAGTTCGAATTCTCGAAGTACAATTTCGAGGAAGCAGATGTCAAGATGCACTTCGAGCTCTTCCAGTTCTATGAGAGCGAGGCCCGAAGGCTGGCCGACAAGGGTCTGGTGATGCCTGCATATGACTTTGTGCTCAAGTGTTCGCATGTGTTCAATGTGCTGGACGCCAGGGGGGCGATCAGCGTGACCGAGAGGGCGTCTTACATTCTGAGGGTCCGCAAGATCGCGCGGCTGGTGGCCAGGAAATACCTGGAACAGCGCGAGGAACTTGGCTTCCCGCTGCTCGAGAGAGGTTGACATTGGATCTGCTGTTTGAAATAGGCACCGAGGAGATACCGCCCTCCTACATAAGACCCGCCCTGGAGGCGCTGAAGTCGGGGGTGAAGGCATCCTTTGACACCCTGGGCATCGAGTTCGCCAGAATCCGCACCTTCGGAACGCCAAGACGGATGGTCCTCATAGTGGACGGTGTGGACGAGCGGGCGAGGGACCGCAGGGAAACCGTCTTCGGCCCGCCGGCGGACAGAGCCTTCGATTCCTCGGGCAAGCCCACGCCGGCAGCAGTGGGTTTCGCAAAGAAGCACGGCGTTGACGTGGGGGAATTAAAGACGGGGACTACCGACAAGGGCGAGTATGTCTGCGTGGAGAAGCTGACAAAGGGAGGCATGACGGTAGATGAGATGGGTCTGATCCTGATGTTCGAGCTGAACGACGGGATTACCTTCCCCAAATCGATGAGGTGGACAAGCGAGCCTGTCAGGTTTGCCAGGCCGGTGAGATGGTTGACCTATGTCGTGGACGGGAAGCCCGGACGCGACAGCTCGGGCAATTCCTTCTCCTGGGGAGGCATCCAGGCCGGCGACGTGACCAGAGGGCACAGGTTCCACGGCAAGGGCGAGATAAAGGTCAAGTCCTCCGCCCAGTACCTGGACGATCTCAAGAGCAACTCGGTCATCGTGGATCACGAAGAGCGCAAGCTGATGGTGAAGGATCTCATAGAGAGGGCCGCGGCCGCGGCAGACGGCTCGATCGTGGAGGATGAAGAGCTCCTGGAGAGGGTGACTTTCACTGTGGAGTTCCCATTCGCGGTGCTCGGCGATTTCTCAAAGGAGTTCCTGGCTATGCCTTCGGAGGTGGTGATCACGGCTCTGAGGGAACACCAGGACTTCTTCTCCGTGTGCAACAGCGCGGGAAAACTGATGCCGTACTTCGTGGCGGTGGCGGATACGGGCGCGGACCCTGCGGGCAAGATAAAACTGGGCAATGAGAGGGTGCTGAAGGCCAGGCTTGATGATGCTCATTTCTTCTGGCAGCAGGATCTAAAGGACGGGCTCAGCGTGATGGCGAAGAGGCTCGAGCATGTTGTCTGGCAGGAACAACTCGGCACCCTCAGCGAGAAATCGGATCGGGTGTCAAGGCTGGCACGAAGCCTGTCGGATGCTGCCGGCTTCAATGTGGATGCGGCCCTGGAAAGGGCGGCGAGCCTCTGCAAGGCCGACCTGACGTCCCTGATGGTGCGGGAAAAGGAGTTTTCAAGTCTCCAGGGCGCGATGGGACGCGAATATGCCAGGGAGTCGGGCGAAGACGAAGAAGTCGCGGCTGCGATATACGAGCATTACCTGCCGCGTTTCGCCGGTGACGATCTGCCTGAGACGGAAACAGGTTCAATGCTTGCGATCGCCGACAAGCTGGACTCGATCGTGGGCTGTTTCGGTGTGGGCCTTCTGCCCACGGGTTCAGAGGATCCTTATGCCTTGAGGCGCCAGGCCATAGGCGTGGTGCGCATCCTGATGGAGAAG
>JASFOL010000225.1:0-3938 GCA_050116545.1 bacterium
ATCCAGCTCGAGTTCCTGGAGAGCGGTGACTACTTCGCGGCCATACCCTCTCAGAAGCGCGGCACCCAGGTGGAGTACTATCTCGAGGCGCGGGCGGGGCGTGACCTGGTGGTCAGAGTGCCGAAGGATATTGAAAGGCCGGGCTTCACTTTCATTTACAAGGGCACGCCCAACCAGGCAGTTCTGGTGACTCACCTGGTCCTCAGGTTCATGGCACTGCTCCTCTTCCTGCTCTGCGGCTTCCTGGCCTTCAGGGCCCTTACGCATCGCCGGTTGGTGGTCGACATACCCCGACTGGGCTTCCTCGGGACCGTGATCTACTTCATCTCCAGCTTTCCTCTGGGCATGATCGTGGACTTCCAGAGATATGGCAAGCCCTGGACGGGCTTCCCTGTGAGCAATGGCCTGGGCGACAATAAGTCGCTCATCATAGTGCTCTACTGGCTGGCGGCCTCCCTCCTCTACAGGGGTTCGATCTTTAAGAGAGATCCGGCCCGGGACCTGCTGGGAAGAAAGCCTCTCCCCTATATCTATCTGTTCGGGGTGCTTCTGGTGGTGTTGATGTACCTGTTACCGAAATAGAAAAAGGTGACAGGCACCAATTGAGGGACAGCGCCCTTTCTCAGTCTCAGAGAGGGCGCTTTCCCTTTTGGCGCGAGTTGCTCTTCGAGGAAATAGGTGCCTGTCACCTATTTCGGCCCCCATTTGCCTGCAATTTCCTGCTAATAATGCAAAATCTTCCCGCCGATACACTTGGAGGGGCATCAGGTGGTGCGCCACACGTACCAACCATGGAAACTACACGTACCAACTATGGAAACTGGCGTAGAGAGTAAGCCAAAGACAAGCGCGGCCTCTCGCGAGGCCAGCATCAATACCATCCTGAAGCTGATGGCCACGGTTCTCAGGAACATGAGGACCTATCAGCCGAATAATCCGGTGCTCCAGAAGTCCCTGGACAACCTGCAACGGCGTCTGACCGCTTATCTCAGCCGTCACGAGTCCCTCACCTTGCTGGTGCGCGAGACCGAGCTCATATATGGCAGCAATGTGGTCTACTACAATGACGACAAGATGGAGAGCCTCGCGTTTGCCATGTATCGCGATGGCATCCGCCTGATCAGCTTCAGGGACGGGCTTGTCCGGAGCGAGACCTATGAATTCCTTAGCGCCCTTCACGAGGCCAGGGAGGCCGATCCATACCAGGCCGACCTCGTGACCATACTGTGGGAGAAGGACCTTACAAACATAAGCTACAGGGCGGTCGACGCCTATCTAGAGGCGGAAGACAAGAAGAGCATCGAGGAGCTTGCACAGAAGATAGAGGAAAAACCACCCCCAAGCCAGGAAGGCGGCCAGCTTCCGGACACGGAGTTCTTCCTCAAAGAGCTCGGCCTCTCCCTGGAGCACAGGGTCAAGGCCCCCAAGCGGCTGAAGCGAAAGGTGTCCGAGCAGGACATACAGAAGATCAGCCACGAGATTCTTGAGGAAGAGGACTCCAGTATTCTCAAGCGCTGCAGTGATATCTGCATTGAGATTCTCAATATGGGCCCGCGAGATGAGACCTTCGACCGGGTGACCAATTTCCTGGGCCGGATCTGCGAGTGGCAGGTCGGCTCAGCCGACTACCTCTCGGCCTGCGCGATCATGTCTGACCTGCGCACGCTGAAGGAACGCGACGAGATCGGCCCGCCCAGGAAGGCAAGCATCACCGATACCATAGATAAGCTGGGAGAGCGCAGGTTGATACTCCAGCTTGGCGAGCATCTTCCCGATCTTTCGGAGCAGCGGCTGGAGGAGATCTTCGCCTATCTCACCATGCTCTCACCCACGGCGATCAATCCGCTCTGCGACGTGCTCGCGGATTGCGAGGTCCGCCGGGTGCGATATCTGCTCTGCCGGGCGATCTCGGTGATCGCCAAGAACAACCCGGAGTACCTCAGGCAGGCTGTGGAGGACAAGAGATGGTACTTCGTGAGGAATGTGGTGATGATCCTGGGCCTGATGGGAAATCCAAAGGGAATCGGCCTGCTCAAGCAGGCATCGCACCACTCGGAGGCTCGCGTCAGGCGCGAGGTGGCAAGGTCAATCGGAAAGATCCGCAGTCCCCAAGGCCTGGGAGCCCTGCAGAACCTATGCCAGGACGACAATAAGATGGTCCGTTTCGCATCATTGTCCGCCATGCGGGAAATCGACTCCACCGAGGCCAGAGATTTCCTGGAGGTCATGATCATGGACAAGAGCTTCGGAAAGAAGTCCATGGATGAAAAGCGCGAGGTGATGAGGACCTATGGAAACATGGGCAAGGAAGGCTACGGGTTCCTTGAGAATATCGCCTGCGGGGAGTACGACCATATGGACGAGGAAACCCGCGCCAGCTCGTTCTACGGCATAGCCATGATGAATGACAGGGAAGCGGCCGAGTTCCTGCGACAGGCAATCCAGGACAGCGAAGGCGTCCTGAAGCGGGCCGCGCTTGAAGCCATGACAACCATAACCATGTTCGAGCCATGACAGAAAACACAGACTGCAAGACAGAAGATTGTTCCAACAAGGTGACCCTGAGCACGGGCAACCTGAAGCAGCTCCAGCTGGCCAAGGAGTTCCTCGGCAGGTTCCATGTGCTCATAAGGCTGGCCAAGACCTATGACAGGTACAACTCGGCTGTTTCGGACTCCGCCGAAGCCCTTTTCGCGATCGCCGGAGATCTGCTCAATGAGGCGGACACCGTGCAGTTCGACATCCAGAACGACTGCGTGTTCTTCAACCGGAACAGGGTCAAGGCCACGGTGTCGGGATTCAACACTCTCAAGTACTTCGTTGATGAGATGAGCGCACGCGGAGTCAGGTCGATGAGCATCGACGAGATCGCCGAGGTCGATGACTTCCTCAGCTTCGGTATGGTTTTCGCCCGGCTGGACTCTTCACACCGGAACCCCTTTGACGAACTGGTCCGCCTGATGAACCTCGAAGGGATTGCGGGAATTGAGGTCAGGCGCATGCCGGGTGCCGAAGATGGCGAAGGGGACGCCGCACTCGCGACGGGACCCACGAAGGAAGACGCCAAGCGGTCCTTCATCTCGGCCCTGCACATAGTCAAGGAGGCCCTTAAGGACGGGGTATCGCGCGGAAAGGTCAACCCGAGGAAAGTGAAGCGCGTGGTGGAGAATGTGGTCGACAGCATTCTCTCGAATGAGGAATCCATGCTCACGCTGACCGCGATCAGGGACTATGACGAGTACACATATCACCACTCTTTCAATGTCTGCATCTACTCCATCGCCCTTGGCAACCGCCTGGGCCTTCCCAGGCAGGCGCTCTGCGATCTGGGCATCGCCGCCCTGTTCCACGATGTGGGCAAGATGGATGTGCCCCGCGAGGTCCTGAACAAGACACAGGATCTGACCGATGACGACTGGGACGTGATGCGCGGACACACCACCTCGGGAGTCAAGGTCCTTACCTATCTCAAGAAGCTGGACAGGACCATCCTGAGAAGCATGATCGTCACCTTCTGCCATCATCTCAACCTGGACAGGTCGGGCTACCCCGCTACCCAGCGTTCGATCCGTCCGGACGCCTTCAGCCGGATCGTCAGGATCGCGGACATTTACGATGCCCTGACATCGGCCAGGTCATACAGGATGAAGCCTTTCAGCAAGGCCAAGGCCCTTGCGATCATAGCGGACAAGGCCGGCAGAGAGCTGGACCCGGTTCTCAGCTCGATCTTCATCGAGGTGATCGGCGTGATACCCGAGGGCGCCGAGGACAATCCAGGTGAGGTCCGCAGCGGGGCCCGCAAGCCCGCGCCTGCGGAAACTCCGGAACTCGACCCCTCCGAGGCCCCCGGGCAGGAAGAGCCGGCACAGCAGTAATCCTTTTCCCTTGACTGGCCGGCAGGCCGGTGCTATCCTCACTTTTCGGATTTTTGTATCCTT
>JASFOL010000226.1:0-3936 GCA_050116545.1 bacterium
TTCCTAAAGGCAATGGAGGGCATGGAAGGCTGCGCGAAGATAGTGGTCTCCGCTTCGGTGGCCGACGATGAGATCGACAGGGCCGCCGGTCTGATAGCGGGCATCAATCCCGGGCTTCCGGTCTATGTTCAACCCGTCTTCACCGGGTCCCGGCCGGGCATTGATGCCCGGCGGCTGGCCCGTCTTCGGGCGCGGCTCGCGGCGAGGCTCAGGACCGTGAGGGTATCGGTTCAGATACACAAAATACTGGGAGTGAGATAGCCGTGGCGCGCAGGATCGGAATCACCTCGACCATCCCGATAGAGGTGGTCTATGCTGCGGGTTCGACCGTGATCGATCTCAACAATGTATTCGCCGACAGCGATGCCGCCCTGTCACTGGTGGAGAGGGCCGAGCGGAGGGGATTTCCCGAATCAAGCTGCTCGTGGATAAAGGGAATCTACTCTGAGGCGCATGCGAGCAAGGTGGATGCGGTGATAGCGGTTCTGCAGGGTGACTGCAGCAATACCCATGCCCTGATGGAGACCCTTGAGATGGAAGGCCTGGAGACCATTCCCTTCCTCTATCCATATGACAGAGACCGGGACTTTCTCCAGCTCCAGATGCAGAAGCTCTGCCGCACTTTCGGCGTTGGACAGAGCCAGGTCGACGATACCAAGCGCCGCTTCGACGCGATCCGTGACAGGGTTGAGGAGATCGACCGGCTAACCTGGCAGGACGCCCGCGTAAGCGGTTCCGAGAATCATCTCTTCCAGATAAGCTGCAGCGACATGAAAGGGGATCCGGCCGGCTTCGAGAAGGAGGTGGAGGATTTCCTCGGCGAGGCCGGACGCCGGAAGCCTGCGGAAGGAGACCTCAGGCTCGGTTATCTGGGCATACCTCCGATCATAGGCGGGATCTATGAGTTTGTGGAGAGCCAGGGCGCGCGCGTGGTTTTCAATGAGCTTCAGCGGCAGTTCCGCATGCCCGGAAAGACCTATGAAATAGTCGATCAGTACCTGGAGTATACATATCCCTATCACATTCGCTTCAGGCTGGAGGATATCAAGCGCGAGATCCGGCGCCGCCGCCTCGACGGCATCATTCACTATGTTCAGGCCTTCTGCTTCAGGCAGATAGAAGACATGATCATCAGGAATGAACTTGATCTGCCTGTTCTCACTATCGAGGGGAACCGGCCGGGCAGGATCGATGTGAGGACCAAGATAAGGATCGAAGCCTTCCTGGACATGCTCCGCGCCAGGTAGCAGGGCCGCTCCCCAACACCCGGAACTGTGTCGCGCTCATCCGCTCTCGCTGCGGCGCACCGCCTTTGACGCCTCACCCGGCAAGCCTCGCGCGCCTTGCCCCCGGGCGTCGTGGAGCAGCCTTCCACTGCTGAGCCCGGCCGTGAATTAGGTATTGTGTCCCCGCGAGGGCGTGTGTTACTTTCGCATAAATAGGCCAGACACACGGAGAGGCAAGCATGGACACCCGTTATCAACCAGGTAAGACCGAAGCGAAGTGGTACGATTTCTGGATGAAGCAGGGGTATTTCGCCCCGAAGCACAGGGACGGAAAGCCCTTTGTGATTGTCATGCCGCCTCCAAATATAACGGGCCCTCTCACGATGGGTCATGTGCTCAATATGTCCCTTCAGGATGCTTTCATCAGATGGCACATGGTCAATGGCGAGGAATGCCTTTGGCTGCCCGGCAAGGACCACGCGGGCATCGCCACCCAGAACGCGGTGGAGCGCCAGCTGGCGGAGAAGAAGCTGACGCGGCATGACATCGGCCGCGAGAAGTTCACCGAGCAGGTCTGGGAGTGGAAGGGCCTGATGAGTGACAAGATCACCGAGCAGATCCAGCATCTCGGCTGCGCCTGTGACTGGAACCGCGAACGCTTCACCATGGACGAAGGCCTGACGCGGGCGGTGCGTACCGCCTTCGTCACCCTGTTCAAGCAGGGCCTGATCTATCGAGGCGAGTATGTGGTGAACTCCTGCCCGCGCTGCCTGACCACACTCGCTGATGATGAGGTGGAGCGCAAGGATCTCAAGGGCAAGCTCTACTATGTGAAGTACCCGTTCGAGAACGGCGGACATCTTACGGTGGCGACCACACGGCCGGAGACCATGCTCGGTGATGTGGCCGTGGCGGTGAACCCAGAGGACGAAAGATACAGGGCGTCGCAGGACAAGATGCTCATTCTGCCCATCATCGGCCGCAAGATGCCCCTGATCATCGATGACTTCGTTGACCCCGAATTCGGCACCGGTGCGGTGAAGGTGACTCCCGCTCACGATGCCGATGACTTCGAGATAGGACAGCGCCATAACCTGGAGACCGTGGTCGTGATCGACCCCAGGGGCGTGATGAACGAGAATGCCGGCGAGTACGCGGGCATGGACAGGTTCGAGGCCAGGAAGCGGATCGTCGAGAGGCTCCACAGCGAAGGCCTGCTGGAGAAAGTGGAAGACTATGATCTCTCGGTGGGCACCTGCTACAGGTGCGCCACTCCCGTGGAGCCCCTGCTTTCCAACCAGTACTTCGTCAAGATGAAGGCCCTGGCCGAACCGGCACTGGAAGCCGTGAGAAGCGGCAGGATCAGGTTCCATCCGGACAAATGGGTCAAGGTCTACTATAACTGGCTTGACGGGATTCGCGATTGGTGCATATCCCGGCAGCTCTGGTGGGGGCATCGCATACCCATCTGGCACTGCCAGGCCTGCGGGGAGATGGCCAGCGAGCTGACCGACCCCACCCGATGCCTCGCCTGCGGCGGTGAGGTGAGGCAGGAAGAGGACGTGCTGGACACCTGGTTCTCATCATGGCTCTGGCCTTTCTCCACGCTTGGATGGCCCGACGAGACCGACGACCTCAAGCGTTATTATCCGACCTCGGTGCTCGTCACCGGGCCGGACATCATCTTCTTCTGGGTCGCCAGGATGATAATGGCGGGCCTCTACTTCCGGGACGATATACCCTTCGAGGACGTCTATTTCCACGGCATGATACGCGATGAGACCGGCAGGAAGATGTCGAAATCCCTGGGCAATTCGCCCGACCCGTCCGACCTGATCGGCGAATACGGTGCGGACGCCCTGAGATTCACCATGATCTCATTGACGCCCCGGGGAGGCGACATCCTCTTCTCGGAGAAGCAGGTTCACACCGGCAGGAACTTCGCGAACAAGGTCTGGAACGCAGCCCGCCTGGTAAATGCGGCCTCCGAAAAGGCAGGGTTCGAGGCGGGTTCCGGCGTGGACCTTGAGCCGGGATCGGAGCTGAGCGACCGCTGGATCTTAAGCCGCGCTGCCGGCGTGACCCTTACGGTCAGCGACTATTTCGAGAAGTTCGAGCTCAACCAGGCCGCCAAGGCTGTCTATGACTTCATCTGGCATGAGGTCTGTGACTGGTATCTCGAGATGGCCAAGGAGCGCTTCTATTCGGACGATGCGGCGGCCCGCAACGGCGCCCTGACAGTGGTGCGCAGAGTGCTGGCCCGTTCCCTGAGGCTGCTGCATCCCTTCATGCCGTTTCTCTCCGACGAGATCTGGTCGGTGCTCTCGCTGGGCGGGCAGAGCATCCTGGATGGGGGAGGGATCGATCAAGTGGAGTTTGAGGAGGATCCCCGGGCCGAAAGGACCATGTCGATGCTGACCGGGATCGTGGAAATGGTCAGGAACATCCGCGGCGAAATGGGGATTCATCCATCGGCCGGCGTCCCGCTTTACCTCAAGTTCGCCGAGGGTGCAGAGAAGGATGCCATACTTGAGGCCCGCTCATATATCTTCAGGATGGCCGGGGTGACCGAACTGTTCGAAGGAGAAGTGCCCGCCTCCGAGGGACCGGTGGCCACGGGCATCGTGGAAAATGTCGAGGTCGCGGTTCCGCTGGGCGAGGTGATCGACGTGGAGGTGGAGAAGGCGAGGCTCAACAAGGAGATCGAACG
>JASFOL010000227.1:0-3924 GCA_050116545.1 bacterium
GCAGCAGGCCTGGAGCGCCCACGGGTGATCGGTGTGACGGTGCTCACAAGCATCGCCCCTGAGGGCAATCTGATGGATACTGTCCTGGAGCGAGCCGATGATGCTCGTTCGGCGGGAATCGACGGCGTGGTTTGCTCGCCGCGCGAGGTGGGCAAGGTCAAGCAGGTTCACGGAGACAATCTGCTGGCCGTGGTTCCCGGCATAAGGCTTGCCAACCAGAAGTCGGACGATCAGGCGCGCGTGGGAACGCCCGGACAGGCGGCGGCGGATGGAGCGGACTACCTCGTTGTCGGCCGCAGTGTCACGGCATCGGAGAATCCGACGGCCATGCTTGACAGGATACTGAAGGAGGTAGCGAGTGCTTAAGGAGACACTGCCAGGCTCGGGGGTGATCAAGTTGATGGAGGACAGCGGCGCCCTGCTCGAGGGTCACTTCGAGCTGGCGTCGGGACTTCACAGCAACAGGTACATCCAGTGCGCGAAACTGCTCGAAGATCCGGCAAGAGCCGAGGTCGCAGGGAAACTCCTGGCCGATGTCTTGAGGCAGGAGGCGGGATGGGACGAGGTGGCCGGCATGGTGGTCGTAAGCCCCGCCGTGGGCGGCATCGTGATAGGCCATGAGGTGGCAAAGGCTCTCGGTGTCAGGCACATTTTCACCGAGCGCATCGCGGGCCGGATGATGCTGCGCCGGGGATTCGAGATCGCGCCCGGGGAGAAGGCCGTCGTCGTGGAAGATGTGTTTACCACCGGTGGCTCGGTCAAAGAGGTGATCGAGGTGCTTGAGGGTCTGGGAGGGAAGATCGTCGCCGTCGGATCGATAGTGGACAGAAGCTCCGGCGTGGACTTCGGCGTCCCGGCTGCTTATCTTGTCAAGGCCGAGATCGAGAATCACCAGCCCGCGGAGTGCCCGCTTTGTTCCGGGGGAGTCGAAGTCACCAAGCCGGGGACAAAGCGAACTCAGGCGGAAACCAAGTAGGATGGCAGCGGCAATGAGAGACTCCGGTAGCAGAGGACCTGCAAAGCCGGCACGCGGAAGCAAATCCGCCCGGAAGAAAGCTCCCGGAAAGCTGGCCCCGCGCGCGGTGAAGCAGAAGGACCTCAAGGCCTTCGTGGACAGAGCCCTTGCCATGGGTGCCGATGAGGTGAAGGTGATCCGGGCCTCGACCATACTGTGCGAAGCCTGGGTGAGGCTGAAGTGCCACTTCGGATGCAGCGGCTACAATAAGCGCCTGATGTGTCCGCCGTTTACTCCGACGCCTTCGGAGATGAAGCAGGTGGTCGCCTGCTACCGGAGGGCGATCCTGATTCACGCCGACGACAATGGCACAGTGAATGAGATCATTCCCCACCTGGAGCGCGAAGTTTTTTTCGCCGGTTATTACAAGGCCCTGGGACTGGGTTCCGGGCCGTGCCGCCTCTGCAAGAGGTGTGATACGGGCGCAAGGTGCAAGCATCCCTATGAGGCCAGGCCCGCGATGGAAGCATGTGGCATCGATGTGTTCGCGACCGCCCGGGCGAATGGGATGGGAATCGAGGTTGTTCGAAACAGGCGGCAGGGCGGGGACTACTACGGGGTCATTCTTGTTGATTGAGAGTCATAGATGATAGGCAGGGCATCGCTCAGACTGGGGAAGATCGGTCCCATCGAGATAAACGTGAACATCACCTGGCTGGCGGTCTTCGCCCTGCTGGTTTACTGGCTGCGCACAGGCTATGTCGCCGAAAGTGGTGGTGACCTGAGCGGCATGGCCGCCTGGCTCGTGAGCGGCGCCGGCGCGCTGATACTCTTCGCATCCGTCCTGGCGCACGAGCTCTCCCACTCCTTCGTGGCGATCAGGAACGGGCTGCCCATAAGGAAGATCACCCTCTTCATCTTCGGCGGCGTTGCCCATATGGAGAGCGAGCCGAAGACGCCCGGAGTGGAATTCAAGATGGCGGTGGCCGGCCCTCTGATGAGCATCACGATCGCCGCGGTTGCCGGGCTGGTGAGATTCGGGCTCCTAAACGGCAATTCCACGGGCGTCGCAGCCCTGATAGCCGAGTATGCCTTCTATGCCAATACGGTGCTGGCGTGTTTCAACCTGGTGCCGGGGTTTCCGCTGGACGGGGGGAGGGTCTTCAGGGCGTTCCTCTGGAGGGTCACGCGCAACTACGTGAAGTCAACACTGGTCGCCTCAGCGATAGGGCGCGCCTTCGGACTGCTGATGGTCTTCGCGGGAATTACAGTGGCCATCGCCTATGACATGCCGGGATTCCTCTGGCCCGCCCTGGTAGGTATCTTCATAGAAAGGCTTGCCCACTTGAGCGCTGTCCGGGTCACGCGGATGCATCCAAAGGTGCCGGCCGGCCGCCGAGCCGGCTTCGCGCCGATCACCGCCACTCCGCCGCCGGTTTTCTACAGGTACAGGCGGCCTCCCAATTCCTCGGGTGACTAGATGCGGGGCTCAGCCACGCCGGGCAAGGCGCGGCCGGGTGAAACCGCCTCAGCTTCCGGCGATGGTCATCTCGTCGATTACGAAGGTAGGGGATCCCATTCTGCCGAAGAACCGTAGATCCGACGCCACCGACTGAATGCCTCCGAGCATGCCCAGCAGGTTACCGGCCACTGTTATGCCGTCAACGGCGTGGATGATCTCGCCGTTCTCGATCCAGAGGCCTTCGGCTCCGCGCGAGTAGTCTCCGGTTGTCACATTGACTCCGAAGCCCAGGAGATTGGTAACCAGCACGCCCTTCCCGACGGTTGAGATCACATCGTCGCGCGATTCCTTTCCGGGGATCAGGTAGAAGTTGTTGGCACCGATCTCCGGTATGGAGGAGAAACCTCGCCTGGCATTGCCGGTGGATTCCGTTCCGCTCTTTCTGGCCGAGCGCGAGTCGTGGAAATAGGACTTCAGGGTTCCCCTGTCAATCGCGAGGGTACGCCGGGTGGGAATGCCTTCGGCATCGAAGGGGCGCGAACCCGTGCGCCTGGGCATCCGGCCGTCGTCCACGAAGGTGGCGCGGTCCGAGCCCACCTTCTCACCCTGGCGTCCCTTGAGGAATGACATGCCTCTCAAGATGTTCTCGCCGTCAAGCGCCCTGAATATCTCGGCCACGACCTCCGCGCCGGTGGTTGAATCAAAAACCACGCTGGCCTTCTGGGTCGGCACCGTCTTTGCTCCTATCATGGCGACCGCGCGCTGCGCGGCCTTTGTCCCCACAGCGGCCGGTGACTCGAGATCGGAGAGGAAACGCTCGGAAGTGAGCCAGATCCCCATCCTTCTCTCGCCGGCATGCTCGGCCACGGGTATACAGTTGAGGTCGAAGTGGGTCGCGTCATAGTGAAGCGGCTCTGAGCCCGAGCGTGCCAGGATCACGGTTCCACGAACATCACTGTAGGACGTTCCGTAGGTATACTTGATGCGCTTGTCATGGTCATAGGCGGCCTGCTCGCAGGCCAGGGCCATTGCTGTCTTCTCTGAAAGCGGGACTTCCTTGACCGAGGGGTCATTCATCTCGAGGTCGACCTCATCGATCGGGCCGAATTCGGGTATCCCGGCGTCGGGGTCGGGAGTTGAGGTCTCGGCGAAGGCCCTGGAACGATCGATAAGGCCGTCTATCGAGGCCGCTGAGAAGTCGGTGGTGAAGCCGAAGCCCAGGCTCTTCTTCATGAAGAACCTGATGCCCATTCCGGTGAAGCTGGCGCGCTCGATGCTCTCGACCTCACCCGCCCTCACCCTGATGGTGAGCTCGGTTCCCACCTCGATGAAGCAGTCGCATTCATCTGCCCCGCGCCCTGCGGCTTTGCGGGTGACCTCTGCTGCAAGCTCAAGGTAGTCCCGACTCAAGACTTGGTTCCTCCCACGGTGATCTCCGAGACCTTTATGGTGGGAACACCGTTGCCCACCGGGGCCGCCTGTCCGGCCTTTCCGCAGGTGCCTCCCC
>JASFOL010000228.1:0-3912 GCA_050116545.1 bacterium
AACCAGACATTGAGGTTGGTATAACCCGACGCGTACTTGGTGCCCAGAATGATCTCGGGGTCACCCTTGGGGTCCTCTCCCAGATCGGTCGAGGTGATACAAAGCGCTCTCTGGGTCTCACCCAGCGTTATAACTGTAAAGCTGAGGTCTGCCTCAAGCATGTCGCCGAAGTTGACCACAACCGTCGATTCAGGCTGCACGAATAGATCGGTCACCCGGTTGATAGTTGTGGACAGGAAACCACCGAGGTCCTCCTCCTCGATGTCATAGGTGCCGGCCTGCACTGTGAAGGAGTATTTTCCGTCAGCATCCGTGAGCGTGCTGTCGCCGCTGCTCAGCCTGAGGCTGACGCTGGCGATGCCGGCCTCTCCGGCATCAAAGATGCCGTCTTCGTTCTCATCAAGAAACACGGTGCCCCTGATTGTGCCTGTGACTCCGGCTTCAATGAGTCCGAAGTCCACCATGGCGGTATCACCCTCGGCGGCAAGCGTTCTGTCAACTGTGACCTGGCCGACCGAAGCGAAGCCCTCGGGCACCATCATGGTCACGGAATAGGTGGAGACGGGAACCTGGAAACCGTACCAGCCCTGGTTGTCGGTGGTGTCACGGTCGCCATTGTTAAGGTAGATCTCGACTCCGGGCAGGGTCTGATCGGTCTTGACCGGATCGCCGCCGCCCTCATCGCTCCAGAGCCAGGCGCGCCCGAGAATCGTGCCATAGCCACCGATCGCCCTGTCGCCGAAGTCCGCGACCGCGATCGCGCCCTTGGTGGCAGTTAGCGTCTGGGCATTGGGAGTGGTGGATGTATATCCCGACGGATCGATCTCGGTGACCGTATAGGTGCCCGGATCAACCCTGAAAAGATAGTAGCCATGACTATTGGTTGTATAACGCGCACCGTTATTGAGCCGGACCAGGACGCCTCCCAGTCCGCCTTCACCCGAGTCCTGATCTCCGTCACCGTTGACATCGTTGAAGACCATGCCTCTTATATAGGCCGCCCTGACCATCCGGCTCCGGGTGACGGTTACCTCGGACGACATGACCGTCTCCCTGTAACCCTGGTTCTCCTGCTGGCGCGGGTCCGGTGCACGGGCGGTTCCCACGGCCGTGATCTCGATGCGATTCACACTGCCAAGCACCGCCCCCGGCACTGGGCTCAGGGCGGCTATCTCCGAGGACTCGAGCTCGCCATTGCCTGAATTGTCACCCCACAGCCGGTCTTCGGTGGCTTCATCGTCATCGTGATCATACCAGTAGCTGAACAGGGGCGGGGGATAGGTTCCATCGTCATAGACCTCGGGGCCCCTGAGCAGGGCGATCTCCTCATTCGCCCCGCCATTGGTTGAACCGTTATACCCGTAGACCTGCCTGATAAGAGCATAGTCATAGGGATTGTCAGTCTGCTCTATGGTGTCGTCATCCCGGTCGTCGGAGTTCACGATGCCGTCATTATTGGAGTCGAATGTGAACCTGATGGTCTCCGCGCCCGTGTCATAGGTCCTCGAGGGTAAATAGAGCGCGCCGCCGGGGGGCACCGTCGATGGATAAGCCCCGACATTTATCGCCGCCGGGTAGCCCGGAGTGGCGTCCTGATCAGGCTCGGGAGCGATATTGGCATTGAATATCACATCATATGGACCCGCATGGACAAGCGTAAGCTGGCCCTGGCCGACATCGATGCCGTACCCATTGCTCCTCAGGTCCCTGACCAGCATGTCGATGGATACTCTTGCGTTCTGCTGGGATTGTGCATCGATCTCGGCGATCCTGGATGTGCGCCGGCTGCCGCTCAGCATAAACATCAGGCCGCCGGCGATGATCACCCCTATCACCAGCACCACCATCGCCTCAATCAGTGTGAAGCCTTTTTCTCGTCTCATCTCATCGCCTCTCATTCTGCTAGCTCCGCATATATGCCACTACCGTGACATCCCGGGTCGTCGACCCGTGGGGATAAGTTACCCGGACCTCTATCTGCTTCATGTCCTGAACAGGCGTATTGTCCGTGACCGTCCAGAATCTGTTGAAGGTGCTCCGCACTGGATTGTCGGGATCGGTATGCTCGCCCGGATTGAGTTCGGCGTTGTTCATTCTCAGGTTCAGGAGCTCTTCCATCCTCTCCTGGGCCAGGTCGGTGGCAACGGTTCGCATCCGGCTGTCATTAACGTTCTGCATGCCCAGCGGGAATATCGCCACCAGCCCCATGAAGGCGATACTGATGATAACGCAGACAACCAGCATCTCGACCATCGTCATCCCGTTCTCATTGCCAATCATCTTGATCACCCCTTGTGTGTTGTTGCGTCTCATCTCACTTCCTCCACGTGCTGGAGAGCGTAAATGTCAGATACATAGACCAGGCCGGTGGGAGCCGTCACATCCACCCGCTTGGCGAGATCATCGCAGCTGGCCACCACCACATTTCCGGTTTCACTCGCGGCTCCTGTTGGGCTGAATGTGACCGCATCATTTGTGAAACTGACGCTGTTGATACTCGTCTTGTTTGGCATCTCGTACGGGCCGGCACAGGTTTCATTGGGATCACATGTGCCGTCCTCGTCATCATCCTGGTAGATGAGATAGGTCCCGGCTTCGCTATCGAACTCGACAACCACCGGAACATTGGTGGACACGGCTCTTGTCCTGGCCAGCTTCAGCGAGGCCGCGACCTCGTCGGTGCCCTTGGTGAGGTTAATCGAGGCGGTGTGGTTTCTAAGGGACGGGATGGACATGGCGAGTGCTATGGCCATGATGACCACCACAACCATCAGCTCCACCATGGAGAACCCGGCCTCCCGTTTCATCTTGAATATCCCAATTCTTGAACTCATTTATCGGCCTCCTGATATTCGGTTGACTTGTCCTGTCACGTAGGCTACTGCACATCCTGTGCCAGACCGGCGGGGGCTCGCTCAATTGCTGGTCTGCAACCGCCTGCGGCCTATACGCTTAAGATGGGCCCGGGTGGGAGCCGAGCTTGCAAACTACAATCCCGTTGCGTTGTGCAATCCGCCATTGCACTTTGGCGGCGCAAACCCGCTTGAATTAAGGGTGGGCGCATGGTATACTCGCTCAGTAGACTGTATGCCACGTAGATTGGGGGGAACGACCTATGAAGCGTTTCTTGGCAGTATCCCTGGTTCTGGTTCTTCTCATGGGAACTGGCGTCGCGGCGGTGATGAGCGCCGAAGAAGATGAGATTACCCAGGAAGACATCCTCAAGACCAAAGGTACTGTTCACGGTGCGGGCAGCAGGGCCAGGTTCCGGACAGCCTACTGGGCGGCGGGCCTGGAAGGTGACATGAAGGAGATCTATAACAAGTATGGTTACCCTTCAGCCAGGTACCGGGAAGACAAGATGGGCAGGGTGGAGGAGAAGTGGACGTATATTGAGGAGGGCAAGCAGTTTACCTTCAGGGGCTCGAAGCTGACCCGGGAGCGGAAGGTGAACACCCGCTCCGCGTCGACCTACAATGTACACTAGCGCCTGATATCCATCGGAGCCGGGCAAAGCGGGCCCGCTTCGCCTGAGCCCGAGCCTACTTGGTCTTTGCCCTGACGGCGGCCTTTTTCCCTTCGATCGTCAGGGCCTTGTCTCTCCGGTCGTCTATCTTGAGCGCCGTGAGCACCCTGACGGCTCCGTGCTCAAAGGCGCTCTCATGCATCTTCCGGAAAACCTCCAGGATGCTGTCCAGATCGCCTTCCAGATTGGTGGCCATTGAGGACAGCTCATACTCGAGTCCGCTTGACTCCACGATCTTCACCGCCGTGGCCACGAAGCTGCTGATGCTCGCGGTGCCGGTACCCACGGGCACTACGCTGATCTCGGCGACAGCCATCACATCACCCCCTTGGAACTCGCCCCGCCCGGAGCCTTGCCCACCCGGGACTTCCTACGCCTGGAACCTG
>JASFOL010000229.1:0-3888 GCA_050116545.1 bacterium
ACTGACGGTCCAGGTCAGGCCGGAGCAAGGTTCCACGGTTCGCACGTCTATGGTGTCCCGCCATACACGGCCGAAAATGTCCTGGACGAATACCTCGTAACTCACAGGTCCACCCAGCTCGCGTACGCGGTAGTAATCACCTGATGAATAGCAGCCGGCGCAAATCTCTCCATATGCACTCAGGCTGTCTGTTACCTCTGCGCCGCTCAGGGCGCGAAGGCGCCCCTCAACTCCGCTCAGGGCGCCACCACCCGAATTGCGCAGTCCATAGATCACGCCCGTTGTATCTCCACCCAGACTTGCAAACTCGACCCGCTCACCGATCAGGTCTCCGTCATGAACCTCAACCTGGAACCAGTCGGTCCAACTACCGCCGGCACCATCTGATATCGACAACTCGTACCACACTCCCAGACCGTCTCCCACGCCGCCGGGGAGAAACTCAACATCGTACCAGCCCGTCACCTCGCTCGAGCCCACCGTCCCGTATGAAGCCTGGCCGTCGTGAATCACCACGCTGCCGTCCATGCCGAGCACGAGATCCAGACCATCCTCAAAATCACCGGCCGTGAGATCTCCCTCCAACACGATTTCGCCGCCTCCGGAGGTGATAATATCACCCTCCTCCAGCGCGTGTCCGCTATGTCCCACCATCTCGCCATGAACCTGAAGAGTGCAGGCATAAGTGTGAGCTTCGCCATCACCCATGAACCTGACATGCCAGCCCATGGCATCCAGCCAGATCCAGCAGCCGGACTGGTCCTGCTGCTCCCTCCCGCAGCGCCCCAGCGTACCCTCGCCCGCGACAAGCGGGAAGGGAATCGTGGACGGGTGCTGACAGTTCTTTCCGACAAAGATATCATCGGCGCTCATCAAGCTGTCTGTCTCGACGCTCACCGTAAGGCTGCATGCCGGTATGCTCCGAAGGTCCGCGGTCACCCCGTCCAGGGTCCCCGTGCCTCCATTGACAAGACTGACTCCGAGTTCCAGGCGTTCGCCCCAGCCGGCCCTGCCATCATAGTTGCTCGTCTCGGTGTAGCCGACGTCGACAGCCAGGCCGCTCACATAGAGATGTCCCCCGGAGCCTGTGACCTGCAAGCTGTCCTCGCCGACCGCGAAGCCCGCGCCGCTTACAACCACGTCGACCCAACCCGGTCCGCGCGGACGGAATTTCACATTGGCCACGCCGTCGGTCCCGGTGACACCGACACCGTACTCATCTCTCTCGCCAAGAAGGGTAACCACCGCCCCCGCGGCAGGTATGCCTTCATCGCGCACTTCCACCGACACAATGGTATCTGAAAGGGCCACCTGAGACGGGGCGACAATCTGCGCCGTCCTGGCTTCGTCCTGCCACAGCCTGACAGTGGGATCCCCGACCAGCAGATAATTGAGGTACATCCAGAGCCTCGTGGGAGTCAGAGGGTCATTCGGGCTGAAAGGCTGCCGGTAGAATGCGCTGACCGCGCCGATCGAGGGCTGTCCCTCGGAGAAGATCAGCTCGAAGAAGTATTCCTCCATCGGAAGCCCCAGGCCGGGGAAAGCCAGCGAGCTGTTCCCGATAACGGCGAAGGCTCCCCCATTGGGATTCTTGGTTAAGGCCTTACCGACGCTCTCGACGCGCGGGTCTGAGGACGAGCAATTCATCATATAGACAAAGCTATAGGCCGTGTCATTACGCAGGCCCTCGAGCTGAAAGCGTTCCATGAACTCGTTCCCCAGGTCCAGCCGCAGCTCATCACCGTGACCGATATGGCTCATGATATTGCAGCCGCTGTCCATATAGGCGAGCGCATTCTCGACATTCTCTTCCACCGAGCCCGGATAATCCTGGTAGCTCTGGTAAAGTCTCTTGGATTGCCAAGTTACCGGGAAGTGCTCGAGTATCTGTTCAGACCAGTAGGCGCCGTCGAGATGGGTGAAGAGCTGCTGCGCAAGCGACAGCGCGGTCCGCTGCCAGACGCCCCTGTTTGAGCCGCTGGCATAGTGCACGGTCTTGTCCACGAATATGCGCGCCTCGGCCGGCGAATTCACCAGCGC
This sequence comes from bacterium, assembly GCA_050116545.1. Taxonomy (GTDB): domain Bacteria; phylum Arandabacterota; class Arandabacteria; order Arandabacterales; family Arandabacteraceae; genus JAUVJV01. Next base: position 2,041 of record JASFOL010000229.1, read on the forward strand.
CCGTCCGACCATCACGTCGGTGTAGAAGTCTATCTTGTCGTCCAAGTAGGCGTCATACTCACCGATCAGGCTGTTGCCATTGGCGTTCCAGTTGCCGTCGAGATTGGCATAGTAAACATCCGTCGGCATTTCGGTCCGCCCGATATTCTCCTTCATCCTCGGCACATCGATCATCCGGATGGGCACGATGTGGGTGTCACCCCCGAGGATGACGTAAACCGTGCCCCAATTCTGATAGGCGTCCTTGATGAAGTTCCTGACTTGCTCCGCACCATCCATGCCGGGATATCTCTGGCGCACCCAATCCACAGTGCGGACGACCGTTCTCATGCCGAGGCGGTCGTGCCAGTCGGCCAGCCGCTCGAACTCGGGCTTGAGATTGTCCGCCGTGATGATAACGCAGTCGACCGTGCTGCCGTTCCGACCGGGCCCGTCGCTTATCCACTCGCCCGGGGCCTCCACCCGCCAGTCGCCGTAGCCGTCCAGGCTCTCGCCCAGATAGGCTTCGAGCATACTTCTCACATGCATATCCATGTGGCTGCTGCGTCGGCGGGGACGCATCCCGGTCCCGTCGTCGGGGTCCACATCGACCCTTACCCTGAGTTGCTTGAGAAGGCTGGTGCCTCCGGAGGTCAGCCTGACCGGCTGCACTTCCGAAACCAGTACACTGTATCCCATGATGTTGCCGGACTCGATTGAGATCAGGCCTCCCGGCGAGTCGCCTTCCAGGTCGACAAGCCCATCCAGGGAGACCTTGCCCGGCCTGAAATTGCCCTGGACTGCTTCCCACTTCTCCGACACGATCTCATAGCCGAGCATCCGATACCCGGCGGGAAGAAGCCTGACCTCCCTGATGCTCCCCACGCTGGTCTCCGGATACCTGCTTCCGGAAACACCGAGGAAGTCGAAGGCGCCGACCTGCTTGAATTCCATATCAGTCGAGTTCCAGCCGTATTCGAGGTCAATCGTATAGGCCGCGACCACGGCAGGCGCCATGCAAGTCAAGATCAATAACAGTAACAACCCGCTCCACCCCGGACTCTTGATCATAAAGCGTCTCCTCATTCCCCGAACCTGCCGGCTGTCTTGTAGTTGAATGTCAGACCCAAAGCGAAATCAAATCCGCTGTCGGACTGTCCTTCTATATTGCCCACATTGTCAGTCGAGGAGTAGACTGCGCTCGCGTCCAGGATCCACGCAAACGCAGGCCTCCAGGACAGACCGAGGCCAAGCCTGTGTTCTTTCTCGACAATGCCCGAGGGAAACTTGACCCGCGGGCTTTCGGGCAGCTGCTCATCGTTCACAGAGCCCTCGCCCTGCCGCCTGTAAGAGTAATCCAGTCTCCAGTAGAGCGCTTCCGGCAGGGCAAGCGACGTCCACAGATCCAGCCTGTCGCCGTCAGGCCCGTCGGGATAACCCATCAACCGGCCCTCGTGCACGAACCTGTTCCATACGACGTGATGATTGTAGGTTCCGCCCCGGACATTGAAGCAAGACCCGCCCAGCATCGAACGCTCCGGCAAAAGAGGGTTGAGACCGGTGACACCGAGCCCGGCGGCGAACTTGTGGGGCTCACTTCCGAAATCGTACTGGAAGTCGTCGATCATCAGTTCCCCCATTACTTCCACCCTTCCAGGCACGAGAACACTGAAGTCCCCTGCTATTAAGATATTATCATCTGAATGTGAGTTCCACTGTTCGGCATAGAAAATGCCCACCGGATTCATATAAACAGGCTCGAAGTCGCGCATATAGCCGCCGTAGATCACGGCCTCGGTCACTGAGAAGGTGACCATTCTGCCTGCAGCGATGTCAAGCCTGTGAGTGGAAACATATCGCCGAAGCTGC
>JASFOL010000230.1:0-3869 GCA_050116545.1 bacterium
CTCGAGCCAGTAACGGGTCGCATCGAGAAGATGGTTCACCACCGGCCAGTTGACCCGGGCCTGGCTGACGTCCATCACCCTGGGTTCGTCGCTGTTTGGCCGGGCGAGATCGAAGTTGAGATTGGGCATCTGGCCGAAGCCCCACCAGCAATCATAGTAGTCGGACGCATTGGCCGGGGTGTCTTTGGGCTCTCCCGGAACCGGCCAGCGCTTGAACTCGTACCAGTCCCAGTACTCCGAGTCCTCCCCCTTCTCCCTTGCGTCCACGAAGGCGAAGAAGGTGTGGCCGGTGTGGTTATAGGCCAGGTCGATGATCACGTGAATGCCGCGGCTGTGGCAATCGGCGACGAAATCGGCGAACTCCTGATTGGTGCCGAAGTGCGGGTCCATCTCCATATAGGATGCCGCGTCATACTTGTGATTGCTCTTGGCTTTGAAAACGGGATTGAAGTATATGCAGGTGATTCCCAGGTCCTCGAGATAGTCCAGGTTCGCCCTGATGCCGGCGATGTCGCCGCCGTAGAAGGAATTCCAGTCGGGCTTGCCGTCGGTCTTGTAGGGGCTCCGGGTCAGGCCCGCCACGTCGTACCAATCGGTGATCAGGTGGAAGTACTCGCCATTGGTCTTGCCGGAGGACGGAAGCCGGTTGACACCCTCATAGTACCACTCGGAGAAGTCGGGATCGTTCGAGGTGTCCCCGTTGGCGAAGCGCTCGGGGAAGATCTGGTAGATCACGGCCTCCTTTACCCAGTCGGGAGTGGAGAAGGCCGCCACTTCGGACGCATTGAAGCGGAAGAGATTGAGACTCCCCGTCGGGGCCTCGCGGGCGCCCTGCCGGTCCAGCACGAGTTCCGTCCCGCCATCCTTGAGGAGAAAGAAGTAGGTGAACCTGGGCTCGGCCAGGGTTGCCTCGAAGTAGTCATAGGTGCCGTCTTTGTCCACCAGGGTCATGGGGATGCATGGATAGTCATGCCAGGTCATCTGCTCGCCCGCGCCGGTGGAAGGCTTCTCCGCCGGCGCATGGTCCGGTATTGGATTGGAGCAGAGTTCCACGGTCTCCACATCACCCGACCAGGTCCGGACGCGCAGCGTCACCGTGCCATCGGTCGAGAGCGAGCGCTCCCAGGCGTCTTCATGGTGGCTGAGGCCCTCTGTCATGATCCGGCCGTCCCCCACGGCCACGACAATCCCCGGGAAGGAATCATCCACCTCGACCACGGAGTTCTGGCCGCCATAGCCGTCGTCGGCGAAGCTTTTGGCCCTCTGGTCGGTGATCCAGTTGCCGTCGGCCACGAACTTGTACCGGTGCTCCCCCTTGGCAAGGAAGAGCGTGGTCTCATAGTGATCGCCCGTGAGCTTCATGGGGGTGGTATCGGTGCTCCAGCCATTGAAGGTGCCCGCCAGAAAAACTTCATTGTACCGGCGGTCGGGCTCGAAGATGAAGGTGACGCGTTTGAGGGCTGAGGATGAGGTCTGGGTTTCGCCGGCCTGTTCCGAGGCCGGACCGGCGGTGGAGCCGGATTCGGTTGACCTCCCCTGAGCGGATTCGACCGATGCCGACCTGGTGCCTGATTGACAGGACAACACTGTGAGCGATGCAACAGCCAGGGCAAGTATAAGCGCGAGCAGCTGAGATTGGTGCAGGGATCGGCGCATTATATTCCTCCTTATGCTTCCCTGTGGTACTGTGTTCTTTAAGGATAGATAACACAGGTGTATGGTCTATGAAAGACCTTTGAGGAACCCTGGCAAGGAGACACAGATGAGCCTCGCGCTGCTGGCAAATGATGAGAGTGCTTCGGGAATCGAGATTGCGATGCTCAAGCTTCTTGACAAGTGCCCGGCGCTCGATGCCGTCGAGAAGGGCATAAAGGCGGTCGAGGCGGATACCCGGGTCGATTCGGTGGGGGCCGGCGGCTTTCCCAATATGCAGGGCGAGGTGGAATGTGACGCCGCGATCATGTGCGGCCTGACCTTGAGGAGCGGCGCGGTCGGGGCTCTCAAGAATTACCTCCATGCGATATCGGTCGCGCGGCAGGTGTTGGAGCGCCTCCCCCACGTGCTCCTGGTCGGCGAAGGCGCAGGGAAGTTCGCGGCCGAGATCGGGGCCGGGCGGGGCGATATGCTGACTCCCGGGAAGCAGGCCGAGCACGAAGCCTGGTATCAGAAGCACCGGGGCTATGAGAAGCACCTGATCGACATGATGGAGCACTCGGTGGATTCCCAGAATGTGAGGGGCACCTCGGTCTTCCTGGCCCGGGACAGGGATGGACACCTGGCCGGAGGCGCAAGCTCCTCGGGATGGATGTATAAGTACCCGGGACGGATCGGGGATTCAGCGGTGATAGGGGCCGGGCTCTATGTGGACGACCGCTACGGCGGGGCCGCCTGCACCCATACCGGTGAGATGACCATCCGTGCTGGAACGGCACGCGCGGTGGTGGCCTATATGAAGAAGGGCGCGACCGTCGAAGAGGCCTGCAATGAGGCCATGGACGATCTCAAGGCTCTGAAGGGCGGCTACCTGGCCACGGTGGCGCTTCATGCCATGGATCTAGACGGAAGACCGTATGTTATCAGCACGGACCCAGAGGACGGCTATTTCCACTGGACTGAGGATATGGAGGCGCCTGAGGAGCGAAAGGCTGTGCTCCCCTCCGGCTCCGGCATATGACGGCCCGGCCCCCCCGAAACATCTTGCGTCAATGGCTCACGCGTGATACTCCCTAAGTGGGATCGGAATAAAGCTGGGAGGGAATCTATGAGAGCGTTCGCTTTTGCTGCATCGGTCACAGTCTTTGGTCTCTTCGTGTGCTTCACGGGGCCGGCGTCCGCCACCACCATAACCGTGGACTGGTCAGGCTCGGGGGATGAGCTCGATATCCAGAGTGGGATGAACGCGGCGAATCCGGGAGATACCGTGCTTGTCCTTGCCGGCACCTATACGGGGGCATCGAACCGCGACCTGGATTGCGGAGGCACCAATTTGGTCCTCTTATCGGCAAGCGGTGCCGGAGCCACCATAATCGACTGCGAGAACGCCGGGCGGGGCTTCTTCTTCGGCAACGGTGAGGACACCACAGCGGTGGTGATGGGTTTCACCATAAGCAATGCCGTGGCCGATAGCGGGGGCGGCGCTTTCTGCATAAACGGGTCCAACCCGCGGTTCGAGGAATGCTCCTTCCTCAACAACACCGCTCTTATGAGAGGCGGGGGCCTGTGCTGCGTGAGTTCTTCGCCGATCATCAGGGATTGCACCTTTGAGGGCAACCTCGCATCCGACGGCGGAACCGGCTCTGCATATGGCGGCGCCATTGCATGCCTGGAGGTATGCTCACCGGAGATCAAGAGGAATCACTTCGAACTCAATACGGCATACCTGTCGGGTGGGGCCATCTACTGCTACTACGCCTCACCAGACATTTCCAGCTGCGATTTCGTGAACAACAATCTGATGAGCTACGGTGCCGGCGGCGGAGGCATCGCCCTTTCATTTGCAGACGGGACAACCATCTGGGATTGCACCTTCAGTGAGAATGGCACCGCGCAGACAATCGTCGGAGCCGGTCTCTTTGTGGACGGCAGCACCGTCACCGTCCTTGATTGCGACTTCTTGAACAATGTCGGGGGCACCACAGGCGGCGCCCGCTTCGTATTCAACTCGGGCGGAACGATCTCCGGCTGCACTTTCTATGGCAATGTTTCCTCGTGGGGCTATGCCGTTGCGGGCCTCGAGTGCTATTATAACTCCAATCCCACCATCAGCGGCTGCACGTTCGCGAAGAACTGGGGTCATCACATCTCCTGCAGTGATGCCTCTCCAACCATTGAGTACTGTATCCTGGCCTTCTCGGAGGCCGGAGTCCCCG
>JASFOL010000231.1:0-3861 GCA_050116545.1 bacterium
GGCCTTGTATACCACGCCCATGCCGCCCGCCCCGATCTTCTCGACGATCTCATAGTGGGAGATCATGGTGCCTGGAGAGAGCACCCTGAACGACATGGTCGGGTCCGGACCGTTTTCCTCTTGATCAGGGATCACAGGACTTTTCCTCGCATTCCGAGTTCAATTACAGCGGGAGTGGCGGCAAAAATCAATACTTTTCCCGTCGCCGGGGCTTTCGTCATTCTCCGGGATAGTCAAATGACTTGTCCGGGTATCCGGGCGCAGGCGGCACGGTCACGGGATCCTCTTCTATCCTCTTGAGGAGATGCCGCACGGCCGCGTCAAGCTGGGCATCCTGGCCGTTGAAGGTGGCATGCGGGAGATTATCCACCACAATGTCCGGCTCCACGCCGTGGCCCTCTATCAGCCACTCACGTTCGGGCCCGTAGACCCCGCTCTGGGCCGAGGAGGCGACGCCCTTGTCCACCAGGCGGAAATTGCTGGTGGAAAGCCAGATCTCTCCACCCCAGGTGCGTGTGCCAAGCACCTTACCCAGGCCGAGCCTGCGGAAGCCCTCGGTGAAAGCTTCCCCGTCCGACATGGTCCACTCATCACAGATCACCACCATGTGGCCCCGGAAGGCATAATGCATGTTCCAGTAGGGACGGCCGGTTCGCGGCTGCCAGTAGAACCAGGCCCGTCTCATCAGCTTCTCCAGGATCCAGCTGTCGATATTGCCGCCGCCATTGTGACGCACGTCCACGATCAGGGCCTTGCGGTCATAGACGGGATAGAAATTGCGCGCCCACTCGGAGTAGTTGTTGCCGCCCATCGCCCTGAGGTGCACATAGCCTATGTCCCCGCCGCCCATGTCCTCCACCCGGTTTCTGCGGGTATATTCCCATTCGTCGTATCGAAGGCCCGCCGCGTCGCTTGATGAGACGGGCTCGACGATCACCTGGCGCGTGGAATGGGAGGCCTGCGACCTGAGCTTCAGCAATACCTGCCGCCCGACCTTGTTCTTCAAGAGCACCGCGGGATCGTCAACCGACAGGGTGGAGATACCGTCGATCTCCTGTATGACGTCGCCGGTTGCGACGTCCACGCCGGGCCGGGCAAGGGGGGAGAGCCTGTCCGGGAAGTCCGGGTCCGTCTGGGGGATGTGCGTGATGCGGAACCCGCCGGCCGCATCGTCCCGCTTGAGCCTCGCGCCGAGGGATCCCGAGGCAATGTCATCATCGCCCTCGCGCTTGTCGCCTCCCCAGACATAGATGTGGAGGGCCGAGAGCTCGCTTACCATATGTGAGATAAGATCATTCAGATCGTCACGGTCGGCGATCCGGTCCACCAGGGGCAGATGCCTTTCCAGGACCGCGGGCCAGTCAACGCCGTGAAGCCCGGTGTCATAGAAATAGTCGCGCTGCAGCCGCCAGGCCTCGACGAGCATCTGCCGCCATTCCTCCCGGGGGTCGATGGTGAAGGTCCAGCCGGAGAGGTCCAGCTGGTGGCTTCCAAGATCATACACGGCGCCGCCGGAGGCATCGAAAACATAGACGCTATGATCCTTTGTCACCAGGATCTTCTTCCGGTCGGCGGAGAGTTCATAGCCGGCGATATCTTCCATGACGTTGACGGGCTCCGGACCGTCCTTTGCTATTTTGAGGCTGACCAGCTTGTGCTTGGGGCTCAGCTCGACCGAGGACTCCCGCCAGTAGAGATGGCTGTCGGTCATAGAGAGGTCCCTGTATGTTCCGGCCTCGACCGGGACCTCCATCGTGCGTGCGGCCAGGCCGTCGAATTCGATCTCGACCTCTACACCCGCCTCACCGTCGGCACCGGCGTCATCCTTTTTGTCTTCAGCATCCTCATCGCTCTTATCCTCCTCGCGCGCCAGGAACAACTCGTCGTCCGGCTGGAATGGCGAGCGAAGACCGGGAGTGAGAGCGACGTGATAGATCTTGGTGGTCTTGTCGAAGAAGGGTTCGGGCTGGCGAGAGCCCCACGGACTCCTGACCAGCGATGCGAAGTAACGGTCCGAGAGGTAATAGAGCCACTTGCCGTCGGGACTCCAGGTGGGGCTGTAGCTGTCGACACGCTCTCCGGTGATCGCGGTCGTCTGCCTGTCTTCGATGCCGTACACCATCACCCGTGCATAGTAGTTGGGGGCCTCGTCGACATAGGCGAGCCACTTGCTGTCCGGAGACCAGGCCAGGTCATATGGCGTGGTCTGCTCGGAGGCCGCGATCTCGCGGTTCTGCCCGATGCGCTTCTCGTAGAGCCACAGCTTCTGGTTCTTGTCTGTGAAGGCGATCCACTTGCCGTCGGGTGAAGGGATACCCTCATAGCGAAACACGTGTCCGTCGCCGGTCAGGGCCCGCGACGCCCCGACGCCATTGGCCGGAAGCTCATAGAATTCCATCTCGCCGGTCTCGTCGGAGAGGACCAGGACCGATTCACCGTCGGGCATGAACCTGGCGTCCCGGTACCGGACGCCGCTCTTCCGGGTGGCCTCGACAAAGCGGCCCTCATCAACCGGAGCCACAAAGACCCTGCCCCGCGCTGTGAGCGCCACCCGGTCGCCGTTCGGGGAAATGTGGGCGGAAGTGAGATAGTCCGCGGGACTGTCGATCCACCTGTCCCGCCGCTGCTCGAAGTCTGAAGCGAGCCCTATGGGAATCTTGCCGTCCCGGCCTGAGGATATCTCATAGAGATAGAGGTCGGCACCCAGCTGGTAGACGATGCGGCCGCCCTCGAGGTCGGGGGTCTTCACATCCCAGCCTGAGTGGAAGGTGTGCTGGACGAGATCCTTCCCTTCTTCGGTCATCGACCATATGTTCTTGGTGCCATCCCGATCGCTGACGAAGTAGACCCGGCCCTGATACCACATGGGGCAGCGGCTGGTGCCCTTGTAGTCCGCGGTCAGGGGCACCGCCTCGCCGGCGCCATAGGTGAAGCGCCAGATGTTCTGGGCGGTCCCGCCTTCATACCTCTTGGTATGGCTCCCCTGGAAGGAGAAGCGCGTGAAGAAGAGGGTGTTACCCCCGTCCTCGAAGGTGCCATCGCTGGCCTGCGCAAGCGGAATGGGCTCGCTTGTCCCTGCATCGATATTCAGCGTCGCAAGCTGGGTGCTCGGCAAGGTCGAGAAATGCCTGGTGGCATAGATCACCTCTCCGCCGGGCGTCCAGCCGACCACGCGGCAGTATTCTCCCCAGAAGGTCCTGCGCTCGGGTATGCCGCCCGCGAGCGGCATGGTATAGACCTCGGTCGGCCCCTCATACTGACCGGAAAAGGCTATGGTCGCGCCGTCAGGTGAGATCGCGGCATGGATCTCACTGCCATGGTGAGTGGTGAGCCTGCGGGCCGTTCCCCCATCGATGCCGACCTGCCAGAGATCTCCCTCGGCGGTGAATACGAGGGTCCGGCCGTGGATCGCGGGGTAGCGGTAATAGCCTGATGAGGCTTCGGCCGGTGAGGCCGGGCCGGGGAGCATCGAAACAGCCAGAAGCGAGAATGTAAGAACTGAAACAGCCGCGGACATCGCGCGTGGTGACAACCTCTTCATCATATCCTCCGGGGTAAGGGGGTCCGGAACAAAAATGTGCCAAATGCCGCAAACATGCAACCAAAAAGGCCGCCGGCTCCGCTAAGTCAACTATCTCGCGGTGCCGATAATCCAGGTAGAGAGAGTACATCACAGGGGAATTATACCTTCTCCTTTTTGACTGAATGATGAGCATCGACCGGGCAAGCGGCATCGGCCGGACGGCATCGAGAGGTGGTTCAAGGTGAACAATACTATCAGAACCAGGGGCTTCGGTTTCCTGATCGCATCGACCATGCTCTTCACCTGGGTATTAACAATTCCGGTTGCGGCCTCCGGCC
>JASFOL010000232.1:0-3860 GCA_050116545.1 bacterium
ATTCACGCGTGCTGTTAGTCTTCGGGACTTCCGTCAAATACTCGACATACAGACTATCCCAACCCACTTCCGGAAGTCTCTCGAAGTCGGCGAAGTTGTACTTCACTTCCGCCCAGAGCTTCGAAAGCCCCGCGATCTTCTCCTCCGGGCTGAGATCCTCCCGGTAGGGCGTGTCCAGAATATCGCTCTCCCAGAGCCCTCCGAAGGCCCTCAGTTTCTGCAGGATATCGATGAAGCCGGGCATCGTCCTGATGCCATCGAGGTCCGGGTCGGTTTCGAGGTGTCCGACATTGGTGAACCCGGCCTTTATCGCCTCCCTGAGATGCTTTAGAGCCCGGTCCCTGTGCCCCAGAAGAGCGTAGCCGCAGGCGAGGTTATAATTCGTATTCCGCCAGGCCCAGCCCAGCGTGCGCAGCTCTTCATGGGCCATCAATCCCTCAAGGATCGCAACGGCCTCTTCGATCTGCCCCAACTGCCATAGCCGGTCGACCTCGTGCAACTGCCGCTCGACACGACCGGGAAAGCCTACCCCTGTGGAATCCGGTTCAGCAATCCCGGGAGCAGGCAGTGACAATGCCAGCAAAAGCAGAATAACGCGGATCATAATATCCACTGATTATCACAGAACAAAGCTTTTGTCAACGAGGCTGGCTGTGCCTTAAGTCCGGATTGGTGAAGGAGTCCTTCAGGCTTGGAGCGCTCTGCGGTACTGCTTGAGAAGCCCTTCCCCGCCGACCCCGCAATCCAGGAAATCCCACGGCAGAGGCGTTTCTGTATCCAACTCGCGGCTGGCGTCGAAGCCTCTCTTCCGGAGTATTGTCTTGAGAGGCTGTCCCGAGCGCGCGGAATCGATGAGCGCTGCCGAGAGTGACCTGTCCCCTCTTGCCAGGACGGCCTCGGTCCATGCCCCGTCGATCGAATTCATCTTCAGGGTGCATCCCTTGAGACCCCTGATGGGCCTAAGCAATTTGAATCTGCGCCTCAGGGTCTCCCGGGAGGCAAAAGCGGCCCACTGGAAAGCCGTATGCGGCTTGGGCACAAACGCTCCAGCGGATACGCCGAGCCTGGACTTCCCTCTCATCTTCTCCAGGCGGGCGACCAGGGTCACTATGGCCTCGACGTCTTCATCAGTCTCTCCAGGCAGGCCGATCATGAAGTAGAGTTTGATATTGGCGACGCCGGCCTCCGAGAGGATCCTGACCGCCTCTACGACCTGCTCATCAGTGATGCGCTTGCCTATCCTCTGTCTCAGACCATCGGTTCCCGCTTCAGGAGCAATGGTAATTGTCTTTATGCCGCACTTGACCAGGCGCTCGACCAATTCGGGTGTTACCTGATCGGCGCGGAGCGACGAGATCCCGGCGGTCCTACCTTTGCTGAGGAGACTGTCAATCAACTGGATCAGGTCCGGATGGTCACCAACGGCCGTGCCAACGAGCCCCAGCCGTCGCGACGGCCCGGCGCTCCCAAGGATGCTCTGTGCATCCCTCATTCTCACCGGTCTGTAGATGTTCCCGGCGGCGCAGAAGAGACAGCCCCTGCCACAGCCCCGGCCCGTCTCGACGAGAAACATATCCCCGAAATGAGAGCCCTGCCCTGTAACGGCAGCGTCCCGCCGGTAGAATTCAGCCCGGGACGAACCCCCTCGCGGCGCGCCCGTCTCACCGGAGCCGGTATCCCCGGTGGGCTCAGAGCTACTGCCGAGATCGGCGATGGCCCCAACCTCGCACCAGACTCGCTTGACCGGATGCTCACCCAGCGAGGGAACATAGATGCCTTCGATTTCGGCCAGGCGCTTGAGCAGGCCCGTGCGGGCGGGCGTTCCCATTCCGGCAGGCGTCTCATGACGAGCCGTGCATCCCGGTCTGAATTCGGCAATGGTCTCAAGCAGGCGGTCTGCCACCGCTTCGAACTCCCCAGCCACCACGACGTCGGCGAGATCGGCCACGGGCAAGGGGTTTAAGGACATGGCGAACCCCCCGAAGACCACCAGCGGGAACCCGGCAACTCGATCGCCGCCACGCGGCGCAGACTCATCACCGCGGTCGGCGGCAAGCGGGGGAATCCCGGCCTTGAGCAAAAGCTCGGCTACGTGCACATAGTCATTCTCATAGGATATGGAAAAGGCAACTATATCGAACTTGCTGACTTCATGTCCGGTGGCCTCACCCAGAAGCAGGCCTTGCTTCGGAGAGACAACCGGTTCATCGGGACCGGGCAGGTAGGATATGTCGACAAGCTGAAGCCGCCTGCTCAGAAGATCGCGGACCTTCAGATAGCCGAGACTTGCGAGGGCAACATCGCGGGTATTGGGATATACAAGCACGGCGGACAGCCCGAGCCGGCCGTCCTCTCCGGCCCCCTCTCTCTTACTCCTTTGCACCCTGCTTGCCGGTTGTGGGCCTGTCCAGTCTGAACGCCTGTCGCTGCGCCAGCGCCACGACATTGCCGGGATCGATGGCGAGAACCTGGTCGATCTGGTCCAGGGCCTCCTGCTCACGCCCCATGCGCCTCAAGGCGAAACTCAGCGCAATCCTCGCGTCCTTGAAATTGGCATTGATATTGGTGGCCTCGGTGAATTCGGCAATCGCCTCCTCAACCCTCTCCCGGGTGAGATAGACCGCGCCGAGCCTGTAGCGCACATCGGCGAAACCGGGAGAGACGTCCCGGGCCTTTTCATAGTAGGCGATGGCCTCGTCGATGTTCTCCTGCCGGATCTTGATCTCCCCCAGGTGAATCAGGGCCTCGGTGTAGCCGGCGTCGATCTCGATTGCCCTATGGAACAGCTCCTCCGCCGTTCTTGAGTCGCCCTTTCTGAGATAGGCCGTCCCCAGGGTGGAGTAGACCTGTGCCGTGGGCACATCGCCATAGTCCATCCGCTCAAGGATCGCGACCGCATTGTCATAGTCGCCCACGCCGAGCATGAAGTGCCCGGCCAGACCCATCTCCTGCTCCATGCTGGAGTCTATGGACAGCGCGCCCTCCAGCTCATGCCTGGCCTCATCCGGGCGTTCAAGGAAGAACAGGCATGCGGCGCTGTAGTATCTCGCCCTCGCATAGTCGGGCATGATTCTGAGTGCTTCCCTGAATTCCGCGAGGGCTTCCTCGATTCTGCCCATCTTGAACTGGGCCAGCCCGATGCAGCAGTGAATATCAGGATAGCTGGGCGCAATCTCGCGCGCCTTGTCCAGATGGCCGAGGGCCGCAGTGTAGTCACCCTTGACCATGAAGGCATTGCCGAGATAAAAGAGAGCGTCCACATATCTCGGGTTGATCTCCAGAGCATTGTCGAGCTCGGCAATTGCGTCATCGGGCCTGTCCTCTTCCAGGTACACGATGGCCAGCTTCACCCTGACATCCGCCCAGGTGGGCTTGGCCTCGCGGGCCTGTTCGAAGTGCTCAATGGCGCCGACCAGATCACCATGGTTATAGGCCTCCACTCCCTTGTCGATGCTCTCATGAGCCTCCCTGCGCTCATTCAGGGTGCCCTTGAGATCAGTCAGCATCGAGTCCAGGGTCTGCACGTGATATCGTCCGGAGACCGGATGAGAGGGCAGGTTCTCGACCTCGAGTCCGTCGTCGATCGCTCGTCTCAGGTGCGACCGGGCCTCCACCTTGTCTCCGATCTCGTGAAGGCAAACGGCCAGGTGGCAGCGAGCCTCGATGTACTCGGGGTTGATGCGGATGGCTTCCTTGAACTCCTGCGCGGCACGCTCGAATCGCCCGAGGTTCTCATAGACCATCCCGAGATAATAGTGCAGGTCGGGATATTCCGGGTTGACCTCGAGGGCTTTCTCGAACTCACTGAGAGCTTCCTCATACTTGCCTTCCTTGTAACGCAAGAGGCCGATGCTCGCCCT
>JASFOL010000233.1:0-3846 GCA_050116545.1 bacterium
GACAGCCACCAATCATAAGCGCATAAGGGAATTCGTCGCGGCCCAGGGCCTCAAGCACTTCTTCGACGCCGGCGAGGGCATTTGCCATCAGGTCCTTATCTCGAAGGGCCTGGCACTTCCGGGCTCTCTGATCGTGGGAAGCGATTCCCACACCTGCACCTATGGCGCGGTCGGGGCTTTTGCGACAGGCATCGACCGGACCGAGGCCGCTTCGATCATGCTTACCGGCAAGACCTGGTTCAAGGTGCCCCATTCCTTGAAGATCGAACTCAAGGGCGAGCTTGAGAAGCCCGTCTCGGCCAAGGACCTGGTGCTTACGATTATCGGTGACATCGGAGCCAGCGGGGCCAATTATCTTTCGGTGGAGTTCCACGGCGACACCGCATCGCTCACTATGGAAGACCGGATCGCCGTCGCCAATATGGGCGTGGAGATGGGAGCCAAGAACGCCGTCTTCCCGGTGGATGAGGTGACCGAGGCTTTCTTGAAGCGAGCCGGGGCGCTTGAGGGCTGGGAGCCTGTGTGGGCCGATCCGGACGCGGAGTATGTGAAGACCCTCACCTATGATCTTTCGAAGATAGTCCCCGTGATCGCGAAGCCCCACACGGTGGACAATGTGGCGCCTGTGACCGAGCTGGAGGGCACCGAGATAAACCAGTTCCTTCTCGGCACCTGCACCAATGGCCGGCTGGGCGATCTTAAGGTCGCGGCAGAGGCCCTCAAGGGCAAGCGCATTCACAGGAATGCGCGGCTCCTGGTGCTTCCCGCAAGCCGCGACATCATGCTGGAGGCCGTGCATGACGGGACGGTCGAGACGCTGGTGGAGGCCGGAGCGATCATGCTTCCCCCCGGCTGCGGTCCGTGCCTGGGCGCGCATCAGGGAGCGCTCGCTCCCGGGGAGAAGTGCCTGAGCACAGCCAACCGCAACTTCAAAGGGCGGATGGGATGCGTCGAAGCCGAAATATACCTGGCAAGCCCGGCGACGGTGGCCGCGAGCGCCATCGAGGGCCGGATAGTGGATCCCCGGTAATCCGCGGGAATGGTGAAGAGCCGGAACGCCACAGAGCACTCCGGATGAAGACATGATGACTGAGGTGGTGCTATAATGAGAGTGTGGAAATACGGAAGCGACATCAACACCGACATGCTGTTCCCGGGGAAATACACTTACACTTGCTCCACGGCCGAGGAGATCCTGCCCCATCTCCTGGAGGACCTCGACCCCTCCTTTGCCGGGGAGGCCGGGAAGGGTGATATCATCATGGCCGAAGACAACTTCGGATGCGGCAGCTCGCGCGAGCAACCGACCGTGGGGCTCAAGGCCCTCGGCATACTTGCGGTTGTGGCGAAGAGCTATGCGCGCATCTTCTACCGCTCGGCCATAAACCAGGGCCTGATGCTCATAGAGTGCCCGGAGGCTGTGGACGCCTACAAGGGCGGCAGCGCCGTGGAGGTAGATCCCGAAGCCGGAGTCATAAAGGTGGACGGCAAGGAATTCACATTCCCCAAGTTGCCTCCCGAGATTATCGCGATCCGGCAGGCCGGAGGTCTCCTGGATTATGTGAGAAGCGAGCTTGAGGAAAGGGGGACCCGGTAATGGCTAAGAGTGAAGCCGGGAGGAAGGGCAAAGGCATAAGGTCCGACTGCTGGGTGTCGATCGAGACCAGAGCTTCTGGCGGCCTTTCCCTCGAGATACGTTCGAAAGTGGAGAGCATGTACGGCGAGTCTTTCAGGCGTACCGTTGAAGAGGGCTTGAAGCTCTTCGGCATTGAGCACGCGGCCGTGGAGATAGAGGACACAGGGGCTCTCCCCTTCACAATAATGGCAAGGCTGGAGACAGCCGTGAGGCGCCTGGGTGAAGATGTCACCAGGCAGTTCCTGCCCGAGATGGCTGATGAATGCAAATACACCTCGACAAGGGACCGGATGCGCCGCTCGAGGCTTTATCTTCCGGGCAATGATCCCAAGCTCTGCGTCAATGCGGGTATTCACAAGCCCGACGGCGTGATTCTCGACCTTGAGGATAGCGTCCACCCCCTGGAGAAGGACGCGGCCCGCCTTATGGTGAGGAACGCCCTGAGGACTGTCGATTTCATGGGCGCCGAGCGAATGGTGAGGATCAATCAGGGAGACCTGGGGTTTATGGATCTTGAGTTCTTGATTCCTCACAACGTGCACGTGGTCCTGATACCCAAGGTGGAGAGCCCGGATCAGGTCAAGGCGGTCGATGAGAAGATCCAGAAGATCCGCAAGGCCGGGCAGGTAAAGGATGACGTCTTCCTGATGCCCATCGTGGAATCGGGCCTCGGGGCCATAAAGGCCTATGATATCGCAATGGCGAGCCCCAACAATGTCGCCTTGACGATCGGGCTCGAGGACTACACCGCCGACATCGGAACCCGCCGGACGGCCGAGGGCCGCGAGAGCTTCTGGGCAAGGTCCCAGGTGGTGAACGCCGCCCGGGCCGCCGGAATCCAGCCCATTGACACCGTGTTCTCCGACGTCAGGGACATGGAGGGCCTCCGCGAAAGCGTATTGGAAGCCAAGTCGCTCGGCTTCGACGGCAAGGGCTGCATTCACCCGCGGCAGATCCAGGTAATCCATGAAGCATTCGCGCCGGCCGAGGCCGAGATCGAACGCGCGCAGAAGGTGGTGCTCGCTTTCGAGGACGCGCAGGCCAAAGGACTCGGCGTGGTTTCGCTGGGTAGCAAGATGATAGACCCGCCCGTGGTGAAGCGCGCCCTGCACACCGTCGATATGGCGATAGCGGTGGGGAAGCTTAAAGCCAATTGGAGGGACGAACAATGAGCGCCGACAAAGGACTGGTGAAGAACGCAGCAGGACGTCTGGTCCCGACAATGGTGAACGGCAAGGAGCAGGTTCCCTATGCCGGTGTGGCCGGGCACAAGCCTTCAGGCAACAGGGCTGCCCCGCCGCTGGCATCCTGCGCAGACTACCCGGCCGACGGCAACAAGGTTGTAAAGGATCTCAAGACGGCGCTCAAGGCCGCGGGCCTGAAGGACGGCATGACCATCTCAACCCATCATCACCTCAGAAACGGCGACTATGTGGCCAATATGGTCTTCGATGCGGTGAGCGAGCTGGGGGTGAAGGACACCATGTGGTTCCCCAGCGCGTCCTTCCCCTGCCACTCCCATATCATACAGCACATGGATAGCGGGGTGGTTCATCACATAGAGGGGAGCATGAACGGTCCCCTGGGCGAATACTGCTCGCTGGGCAAGATGAGAGGCCTCGGGGTGCTGCGCTCCCATGGCGGTAGATACCAGGCGGTCCAGGACGGCGAGGTCCATATCGACATCGCGGTCATCGCCGCACCCACCTCAGATCCCTTCGGAAATTCCAATGGGCTCACCGGACCGGCTGCATGCGGGCTCTTGGGGTTCGCCCTGGCTGACTCCCAGTATGCCGACAAGGTGATCGTGATCACCGACAACCTGGTTCCCTTCCCCTGCATACCCTGGCAGATACAGGGCAACTATGTGGACCATGTGGTTGTGGTCGACGCGATCGGGGACCGTGAGAAGATAGTCTCAGGAACCACCCAGATCACCCGGAGCCCCGACAGGCTACTGATCGCCGAGATGACCGCACGCTTTGTGCGGGAAGCCGGCATCCTGAAGGACGGCTTCTCCTTCCAGGCCGGCGCCGGAGGCACGGCGCTGGCATTCGCGATCTATCTGCGCGACATGATGAAGAAAGACGGCATCAAGGCCAGGTTCATTCGGGGCGGAAGCACACGCTACCTCGTCGAGATGCTGGAGGAAGGCCTCACCGACTATATCCTGGACGGCCAGACCTTCGATCTCGAAGGCGTGCGCTCCA
>JASFOL010000234.1:0-3845 GCA_050116545.1 bacterium
CGCCCGGGCTTCAAGGCTGAATTCGAGGCCATAAAGGAGACACTAGATGAGCTTGCTTGATCTCACACTGTCCAGAATCGCAGTGATTGTCTACTTCGCCGCCGCTGTCCTGACCGGCCTGGAGACCCTGCTGGGCAAGAAGACGCTTGGTCTGGTCCGGAACCTGGCGGTGATTGTCGGCTTGATGATCCACACCGCGGCCCTGATTGCCCGGACGGTGCAGACCGGCCAGGTGCCGTTCACCGACCTGTTTGAATACGCGCTGTTCATGGCCTGGGCCCTGGTGCTTGCCTATCTACTGTTCTTCAGGAGGCGGCTCCCGGCGACCGGCGCCCTCGCGGTGCTGATCGTGGTATTCCTGCTTCTTGGTTCCGCGGCCTTCCTTTTCTATTCCGATCCATCGGGCGGCATGATGCCGGCGCTGCGGAGCAACTGGCTCTATATTCACGTGTCGCTTGCCGCGCTTGGGGAGGTCTTCTTCGCCATAGGTTTCGCGTCAAGCCTGATATACCTGATAAGGAAGCGGAGCGCCGACCAGGCCTCACTGGACGCCCTGGATGACCTGACCTATCGCGCGGTCAGCATGGGCTTTCCGATCTTCACGGCAGGGGCCATGGTGGCGGGCATGGTCTGGGCCAAGCAGGCTTGGGGCGCCTACTGGTCATGGGATCCCAAGGAAGTGCTCTCCCTGGTGATATGGCTGGTCTATGCGGTCTATCTTCATGCCAGGCTTGTCAGGGGACTCCGCGGAACCGGAGTGCACCTGATCTCGATGGCTGGTTTCCTGCTCACCGTATTCACCATCTTCGGTACCCTGGTCTTCGGCGGGCTTCACTCCTATGGCTAGGCGCCTGAGATCCCGCCGGATGGGGACCGGGATGTGTGGAGATAGTCCTGCCGGGAGGCTGGGAGTCCGTCTTCCCGCCCACGTACAGTTTCACCCTCGGTGAAGAAGGTCAGCACTTCATCTTCCTCAACAAGCTTGAAGGCGCGAGTGCGAGCGAGCCAAGCAGTTGGGGACGCATCAAGGGCATGTTTGAATAGGTTTTGGGTACGGGATAACAGCCGGCGTTGACTTTCAAGAGCAGCGCCGGCTGTTCCACATTTGAGTGGACAATGTCCGTGTCGTCAGGAGCCTCAAACTCCCTGAGTTGACAATGGATTGGAGATACGGTAGTTAGGTATTTAGGCGCCGCCGGCAAATAAGGGAAGGGACGGAGCAATCCGAGAAGGATCGAGTTCACGATGATAAACCATGAGACCCTATCCTATTGCGGTATCTATTGCGGCCTCTGCAAGAACTACAAGAAGAACGCGAACTGCCAGGGGTGCAGGAATGAGAAGAGCCTTGTGGATGACTGCCCTACGCGCGCATGCGCCATGGGCAAAGGGCTTCTCCACTGCGGAGAGTGCGGCGAGTTTCCCTGCGCGACTCTGGAGGAGTTCTATTCGGACGGTGTCCCCCACCACCTGACAGCGCTTGAGAACATGAGGCGAATAGTCGAAATCGGTCCGGAGCGATGGCTGCTCGAACAGGAGAGATCATGAGAAGCCGGCTGAACCTCAGACGTCCGGGTGAGTAAAAGGTGCTGCGAAGTCTCTTCCGCTCTCGGCCTTGGCTTCCGGCGCTGGTCGTGGGGACGGGCATCTTTGCCCTGTCTTCGATCCCCAGATTGACCGTGCCCGTGCCCCTGTTTCCCCATTGCGATAAGGTGGCGCATTTCATAGAATACCTGATACTCGGAGCGGCGCTCAGGTACTGGTCCGGTGACGGCAGGAAGCGTTTCCTTGCCGTGGGTATCGTCTACGCGATTCTCGATGAATTTCACCAGGCCTTTGTCCCCGGGAGGCATGCGAGCCCCTGGGATGTTATGGCCGACACGCTGGGTCTTGTGGTAGGCTTTGTCTTGTCCAGGCATATGGTAAGAAAGGAAAGGTTTGGCAAGGAAGGTTAGCTATGGCTGAGAAAATCAGGGCCATGAGGGGCACTCACGATTTCCTGCCCGATGAGGCGCGTCTGTGGCGCAGGGTGGAGAATGCCTATGTGGATATATGCACCCGCTACGGTTACAGCGAGGTCCGGACGCCGATATTCGAGGCCACAGAGCTCTTCGAGCGCGGGACCGGGTTCGCCACCGACGTGGTGCAGAAGGAGATGTACACCTTTCCGGACAAGAAAGGAAGAAGCCTATCCTTGAGGCCCGAGGCCACCCCGTCGGTTATCCGCGCCTACCTTGAGCACAGCCTTGGAAGAAGAGCCAGGGTGGCCAAGTACTTCTATATGGGCCCGATGTTCCGCTATGACCGTCCGGGTCAGGGACGCTACAGGCAGTTTCACCAGCTGGGCATCGAGGCCATAGGAACGGGGAGCGCCACGGCCGACGCCGAGGTGATCCGCCTGCTCTGGGAGTTCCTGACGGGAATAGGTCTCGAGAGGATCCGGATTCGCCTGAACACGCTGGGCTGCAAGGAGTGCCGGATCAAGTACTCGGGAACCCTGAAGGATTTCCTCGAGGACAGGCTGGAGCAACTCTGCGGCGACTGCCACGACCGCTTCGAGCGGAATCCCTTGAGAATACTCGACTGCAAGAACAAGAACTGCAAGACGGTGATCAAGGACGCGCCGGACATCGGCGGGCTGCTTTGCGAGGATGATGTCGCGCACCTTGAGAGTGTGAAGAGACTGCTCACCGCGGCCGGCGTGGACTTCTATGTGGATGCCAGGCTGGTCAGGGGACTGGACTACTATACCCGTACAGTCTTCGAGGTCATCCACGAATCCGCCGGTGAGGACCTTGCCCTGGGTGGTGGTGGAAGATACGACGAGCTGGTCGAGGTCATAGGCGGCCCCAGCACCCCCGCCGTCGGTTTCTCGCTCGGCCTTGAGAGAGTGATCACGGCCTTGACCGAGGGCAGCAGGGAGGACAGCGCCGGCGGGGCGCCGGACGTGTTCATCGCCCCGATGGGAGACGATGCCGCCGACCGGGCTTTCGAGCTGGCCGGGACCATACGAAAGCGGTTCAGCGCCTGGCTGGAGTTCGACCAGCGCAGGCTGGACCGGCAACTCAAGTCTGCCTCCAAGATGGGGGTGAAGTTCACGGTGATACTCGGCTCGGAGGAACTCGCCCGGGGAATGGTCACGGTCAAGGACATGGATACCGGGGAGCAGACATTGGTGAAATACGATGATATCGTGACCTGGCTTTCAGAGAGGATCGGAGGATAAGTCTTGGGCGAGAGCATGGCGGGTCTCAAGCGTACGCACACCTGTGGTGATCTGACGGCATCCGCAGTCGGAGAAAAGGTCACCCTGATGGGTTGGGTGCACAGGAGGAGAGATCACGGCGGCGTGGTCTTCGTCGATTTGCGCGACCGCTACGGCCTCACCCAGGTAGTCTTCAAGCCCGGGAACGAGGCGCTGATGGAGAAGGCCCGGCTGCTCAAGCAGGAATTCGTCGTGGCCGTGACCGGCACCGTCGGGGCGAGGCCTGATGACATGATCAACAAAGAACTCAAGACCGGTGAGATCGAAGTGAATGTGGAGACCTTAAGAATCCTCAATGAGTCCAGGACGCCTCCGTTCGTGATCGAGGATGAAGCCCAGGCCCTGGAGGACCTGCGGTTCAAGTACCGCTATCTCGATCTCCGGAACCGGGTCTTGAAGGAGAATATCATGCTCCGGCACCGGGCAACTGCCGCCGCCCGCGAGCATCTCAATTCCCTGGGTTTCCTGGAGATCGAAACACCGCTCCTTGTGAAGCGCACCCCTGAAGGGGCGCGGGACTTTCTGGTCCCGAGCAGGCTCAATCCGGGGACTTTCTATGCGCTTCCCCAGTCGCCGCAGC
>JASFOL010000235.1:0-3825 GCA_050116545.1 bacterium
CGATGCCTGCCCGCCATATCGGGCCCTGGCCCCGAGACCGGCCCTCCGCTTTCGCGCTGCTCACCTGAAAAGCAAGCCCGAGCAGGTCCTCTTTGAGTGCCTGCTTCCCCTCCTGCTCATGCTCGCTGACGTGGAGTCCGCTGGTTCCGAGCGACTTGACGCGCCCGTCCTCGTCGAGACTGGCATCGTACCTGGCGCTTGACACCGCGATGCAGAGACCCAGATTGTCCCGCGATAGACCGAGTCCTGCGCCGGAGAAACCGAAGTTCTCCTCAACAGATGTATACGGCTTGATAGCGAAATCGCCCTGGCTGAAACGCCAGGGGTCGACCGTGGATGGAGAATATCCATAGGGATTGGAAAAGACCAGCCCGTGTCCGGAAGCAAGCAGGAAGTCCCCGCCGATCACGCGGCCCCGGCCAAGGCATCTTGCCTCGAAGGCCTTCTCCAGGTAGAATGACTGGAAATCATTCAGCATAGACTCATATCTGTCCTTCTCCAGGATGAAGCCGCCTTCCCAGCCGGCATAGCCAAGCTGGGTGCGCAGGTAAGTCTTGAGATTCCTGTAAGTGCCCGAGGCGGGCTGGGAGACCACCCGCGCCCTCAGCATGCCCTCAAGCCTGGGCGTATCCCGCCTGACCGGGGGCCGCACTTCCACAAATGGCCGCAGGAGCTCTATGAGAACCTCATCCACCGAGCTGATCCGTTTCAGATCCTCAATGCGCTTGAGCTCGCCCCGGCGTCTCAGGCTTATGATCTCATCCGCGAGCCAGGGACTCACCCAGGGCAACCGGCCCAGCTCCTCCCGGTCGGCCTCGAGGAGGTTGATGGGCTGTTTGAGAATAGTGTCAAGATTGTTGATCAGGAGAAGGTAGTCGCTTTCCTGCTCGACATTGCCGAGCATCTCCTCATAGGGGTCGTCCACCGTCGCAGGACCGGCGAGGCAAATCTGGAACATCAGGGCCGCGGCGATGGATGTAAGAGGCAACAGCCATGTGGCCGATAGCCTTGTGGCGGCGCCTGATATGGCCTCGTGGAGTCTCACGGTCACTCACCCAGGAGATTGACGACAACCACCTCCGGCCGGCAAAGGAACCTCATGGGGAAGATATTTGTGCCCACTCCCCGCGTCACGCACAGTTTCATATTGCCGATCGAATAGAGACCCGCGATATACTTGCTCCGGTATGCGTAGGGGAAGAGCCCCACTATGCGTGCGACCCCGATTTGGCCCCCATGGGTGTGACCGGAGAAAACCATGTCGGCTCCCCGGGATTCCAGATCCGCAAGCAGACTGTCCGGGTGGAAGTGGGTGAGGACCAGAACCGGCTTGGTTCCGGTCACTTCCGCGAAAGCCTGATCCACATCCTCGCGATGGCTTACCGGATCGTCCAGCCCGACGAGCCGGAAGGCACCGCAGTCGACGCTTTCGTTCACCAGAATGTGGAAGTTGAGCGAATCCTTGGGCATGCGTTGCCATCTCAGCCCGGCCTCGATCACGCCGTCGGCATTACCCAGCACGAGATAGGTGCCGAACCTGGACCTGATCCGGGAGAGAACATCAATGCCGCTCGAGAGCTTGCTGTTGGACTTGATCAGATCACCGGAAACAAATGTGAAGTCGGGATCGATCTCCTCGACCATCCTGATGGCCCTTCGCTCCCTGTAGCCTTTGGCTGTGGTGTGGACGTCCGCGATATACGCAACCGTGATCTTGTCTGCCATCAGGCCCGGAATCCGGACATCATAGGTTGTCCGGACCACCCAGTTAGGCTCCACGAACGTCGAATAGAGCAGGAAGGCCGCTATTCCTATGAGGAGATAGTAGTACTTTCGCTTCATTGTTGTTTCGCCTTCTCATGGAATCTACCACAGCAGCCTCCCCCCGGTCAATATGGGGGGATATGCGGGCCGAGGAAGCGCAAGGTGCCAGGCAGCAAGGCGGGGAAAGCGGGTGGCGGTTACGGCGCGGGAACCTTCCACCCACTTTCAGCACTTCGCAGAACATGAATTTCAAGTTCCGTGCCTGCGGGGCTGTCAAACCACCAGGCTTGCTGCGAAGTGTCACAATCCCCGCCAAACCGGCTGTCAGGAAATTGACACCGGTGTTCGCCTCAGCTACGTCTGATAAAAGTGATCCCGACTTCATGGGTGAGCCCGAGCATCAGATTGAGACTGCTTGTGATGTCCACCGAGATCGGCCCGGCGGTGAAGCCCAGGCCCATCGACGCCTCCCGGGGATCACTCCTGAAGCCGGAGCGCACCATTACTCTCTTTGCCAGGAGGGCCTCAATACCCGTGGCCACCGAGGTCGGCCGGCCTGCGTATTTCACCACCTCCACTCCCCACGCCAGCCGGGAAGCCAGGAGGAAGCCCAGGCCGGCGCTGAGACAGGTGGGGCCACGGACGTTTCTGCTCCCGATGCCCCCCAGAGGGTTTTCCGCGATGAGATCCACCTTGATGCTTCTGGAAAGCCGGATTCCGATCGCCAGGTCAATGAGCAATGCCGAACCGATGAGCCGGCCGTCAAAGCTGACCATCCCGGCCCGGACCCCGGGCCGGAACCTGACCTCCCGGGAACCCAGGCAGCACCTCAGGGCCAGGATCTCCTCGGAATAGGAAATCCCCCCGAACCTTTGATAGGCCAGGCAAACACCCTGGCCCCTTCCTCCCAGGGGGAGCACACCCCAGCCGGCCAGGGCCCCGATTTCATCCATCCCGAAGGGCCTGAACCCGTAGATTGTGATACCGGGAAGCAAATCCCGGCCGGCTGTATCCAGAAGCGGAAGATGAAGTGAGCCTTCAATTTGTCCCAGAGCCATATGGGTGGCTGCGGCGCGCTCGGCCGGGGTCTTGAGCTCCGCCTCGAAGGCGCCGCGGGCGGGTCCGGAAAGCAGCACAACTGCGATCAAGGGTAAGGTCCATGTGGCTCTCCGCCCGCCCGTCACGGCACTCATCATTCCGCCAGTTATTCCATCAATCATTTCGCGAATCATCTTCGCACCAACACAACCGGAGACCTGGACCGGTATGTCTCGCCGGATGAGAGCATCCTGGCTTCCAGCATCACTATGTAGATGCCGGTGGGAGCATCGGTCTGGTCCCCTCGCTTACCGTTCCAGAAGGTGATCCGTTTGCCATCTATCACTTCGCCGTCCAGCAGCCGCCCTACGAGGCTTCCATTGGCGTCGAAAACCAGAACCCGCGCCAGGCCCGCGCCGGGGAGCGTGACCGAGACCGAGAGCATGTCTGAATTCCCATCATTGTCGGGGCTGAAGGCGTGGGGATTGAGACTGAGGAGCTGATCCTGGCCGGGAAGATAGATGGAAACGCTGTTGCGTTGGCCCGGGCTGCCCGTGGCCGGTCCAAAGTGGGGCGACCAGTTGCCCGCAGACCATGAGCTGGCGCCGGGATCTATGCGCTCGGCCGATACACCGGTCCTGCTCCAGCGCTCCATGTAGGCCACCGAGTCGACCATGGTTCCGAGGCTGTCTCTGAGCACCACCATATCCGCGAAACCGAGGGGGCCATCGGAGTCATTGAGAACCGGCCAGCCCCCCGCCGGGCGCCGGTAGATCGCCGCATCGACTCCGGGATGCTTCCGGGCAAAGACGTCCTCATCCTCTGTGAGAATCATGAACTCGCCGGCCCAGAGCCAGAGGTCATCACGCGCGATGTCCCTGGGCTTTCCCTTGTGATCGTGAAGCATCCAGCCGGAGAGATTCACATGGTCCGGCCCGCCATTGAAGATCTCGACCCACTCGCAGTCGGCAAGGCCGGGAGCGAACATGATCTCGTTTATGACGACCGGCGCGGGGTGCAGCA
>JASFOL010000236.1:0-3824 GCA_050116545.1 bacterium
GCTGGCCCTCGGTGGGGCGCTGGCGACCATAGCCGTGCTGATAAAGAAGGAAATCCTGCTGGCGATTGTCGGGGGGATATTCGTGGTCGAGGCCCTCTCGGTGATCATCCAGGTGCTTTCATACAGGCTGACGGGGAAGAAGGTGTTCAAGATGGCCCCGCTGCATCACCATTTCGAACTGATGAATTGTCCCGAGTCCAGGCTGGTCACGCGGTTCTGGATTGTATCCGTGCTTCTGGCACTGGTGACCCTCAGCACGCTCAAGTTGAGATGATGAACGGAGTCATGGATAAGCATAAGTCGCTGACCGAAGCCGATCTGAGGGAGATGACCGTGCTGGTCGTCGGCCTGGCGCGTAGCGGCGTGGCCGCCTCGGACGTGCTTCTGGATCTGGGGGCGAAGGTCGCGGTGACCGATGCCCGGCCGGACCCGGTTAGCGCGGAAGAGATCGCCAGGCTCCAAGGGCGCGGCGTCCGGATGGAGCTGGGCGCCAACACGGTTGAGTTCGCCCGCGGATGTGACGCCCTGATCGTCAGCCCCGGGGTCCCGCTGCACAATCAGGTGATCCGCTGGGCCTATGCAGAGGGCAAGCCCGTCATGAGCGAGATCGAGCTTGCCTATTGCCTGAGTGATGCCCGCTTTGTTGCGGTCACCGGAACCAATGGGAAAAGCACCACGGTCAGCCTTCTTGGGACCATCATCTCCTGCGCGACCGACAGGGTGAAGGTGGGGGGCAATATAGGTTTCCCGGTCTCGCCGATGGCCCGGGGCCTTGGAGAGGACTGGATCGTTGTGGTCGAGGTCTCCAGCTTTCAGCTGGACACGTGCATAAGTTTCAGGCCTGAGGTGTCGGTGCTTCTCAATATCACGCCCGACCATCTCAACCGGTACCCGTCATATGAGGCCTATGTCCGGTCCAAGGTCCGGCTCTTCGCAAATCAGGGCCCGGGCGATGCGGCGATCATAAACAGGGATGATCCGGACAGCGTGAAGGCCGCGAGCGCGGTGAAATCGAGAAAGATGTTCTACAGCATAAAGGAAGAAGTCGACGAAGGTGCTTTCGTGAAAGGCGAAAAGGTAGTCGTCAGGGTTGGCGGTACAGCTCTAGAGGTGTTCCTCACAGACGACCTGAGGATAAAAGGCCCGCATAACCTTGCCAACAGTCTTGCCGCCGCCCTGGCGGCTACCCTCCTTGGAGTCCCTCCCGCGGCCATACGGCAGGGGATCAGGGAGTTTCCCGGGCTTGAGCACCGTTTTGAATATGTGGACAGTATAGGCGATATCGAGTTCATCAATGACTCAAAGGCAACCAACCCCGAGTCGATGCTCAGCGCGCTTGAGGCCGCAGAGCCTCCGGTCGTGCTGATCGCCGGGGGTAAGGATAAGGGGGGAGACTTTTCTGTCGTTGCCCCGCTGATCGCCGAGAAGGTGCGTGCCATCTTTGCGATCGGAGAGGCACGGACCAAATTGCATGATGAGTTCTCACCACTGGTGGACATTGTGTTCATCGAGACTCTGGAGGAGGCGGTGCGTCAAAGCTTCGCCGCCTGTCCTCCGTCGGGAAGGATCTTGCTTGCCCCCGGCTGTGCCAGTTTCGACATGTTCATCGATTTCGAGCACAGGGGGCGGGAGTTCAAGAAGGCAGTCAAGAGGCTTAAGGAAGAGTGTGAGGCGGCAGGACATGAATAGTCTCGGACCGGACAAGACCCTGATCTTCGTGATACTGGCGCTGACGCTGATAGGCCTTGTGATGGTCTACAGCTCCAGCTACCGGATCGCGATTGAGACTACAAGAGCGGGCGACTCCAGCTTCTTTCTGAGGAACCACTTTCTCAGGGTGATGCTGGGCCTGATTCTCATGTACGTCTTCATCAAAGCCGGGGAGAGTCCGCTGAGGACAATGGCCAGACCTCTCATGATCCTATCGATTGTACTTCTGGTCCTTACCGTTGTGCCCAACCCTTTCAAGCTGTGCGTGCGCGGCTCATCCCGATGGCTCAGGGTCGGTCCGTTCTCGTTTCAGCCGTCCGAGCTGGCGAAGCTCGCTATCATCTTGTACGTTGCCGACTTTGCCGCGCGCAAGGGTGAGAAGATGAAGGAGTTCTACAGGGGCTTCGTCCCCGCCTTCGCCGTGGTGGGCGTGGCGGCGACCATCACGGCCCTGGAACCCAATGTGGGCACGGCAGGTATGCTGCTCCTGATCGGCTCGATCGTTCTATTTGCCGGTGGCGCGAAGATTTTGCATCTGGTGGCCGGACTTGGCGGGAGCGCGGGAGTGATCCTGCTGGCGATGCGCCTGACCGGCTACAACATGGCGAGGTTCGGACCGGCCGAAGATATCTCCCCCCAGGGTACAGGCTACCAGCTTGCGCAGTCTCTGATCGCTATCGGCGCGGGCGGACTCAGAGGCGTGGGCATTGGAATGAGCAACCAGAAGTACCTGTTCGTGCCTGATGCGCACACGGATTTCGTGTTCGCTATCATGGCCGAGGAGATCGGATTCCTGGGCCTGCTGGGCATCATTGGGCTGTTCTCCATTTTCGTCTGGCGCGGGCTCAAGGTGGCCAAGAGGGCGCAGACGGGTTTCTCATCGATCCTGGCTGTCGGCATCACGATGGCGGTCGCGGCCTATTTCTGCGCGAACGTCGGTGTTTGCACGGGGCTGCTTCCGACCGCCGGGCTTCCGCTTCCGTTCATGAGCTATGGCGGAACATCGTCAATGCTCCTGCTCGCGTCCTGTGGGATGCTGCTCGGGGTCTCAAGAAGGCAGCCCAATTTCCTGGATCTTCAGCCGGCCAGATGGAGGGCGCTTGTAAGATGAGAGTGGTCGTTGCGGGAGGCGGCACCGGCGGGCACATATATCCCGCGGTCGCCGTCCTGGAAAGCCTCGCGGCATCCGGTGTCAAGACCGAGACGGTCTTCGTCGGTACCCGGCGCGGACTGGAAGGTGGCATAGTGTCCGGCCTCGGGTACAGGCTGAGAAGCATCATCGCCCGGCCGCTTCCGGTGAGGAAGAACCTCGAATACTTCTTCTCCCTGGCATGCGCGCTTCTGGGGACCATCCAGTCCATCTTCATCCTGGGCTGGGACCGTCCCAATGTGGTGATAGGCACCGGCGGATATGCGAGCGCCCCCGTGGTTCTGGCAGGACGAATCCTGGGAGTTCCCATACTTCTGATCGAGCCCAACAGCATTCCGGGCCGTACCACCACCATGCTGGCCCGCTTCGCGGATGAGGTGGCGCTGGGGCTTCAGGAGTCGGTTCGCTACTTCTCCAGGGGCACCAATCTCAGGGTCACCGGGGTGCCCATCCGTCCTTCGATGCTCTCATGCACGCGCGAGGACGGCCTGCGACTCTTCGGGCTGGATCCGGGGCGAAAGACAGTCTTCGTCTTCGGGGGCAGCCGGGGCGCCTCCAGTATCAACCGGGCCTTTGTTGATGCGGCGCGGACGCTTCAGGACAGGGACGACCTTCAGTTCCTGGTGCAGACCGGCGCCGGCGACTATGAGATGGTGGCCGGAGCCGTATCCGATCTCAGGATTCCGTGCGTGGTGCATCCATACATAGATGACATGGGGCATGCCTATGCCGTCGGCGACCTTGCGGTGTGCAGGGCGGGAGCGGGTACCATCGCGGAGCTGACCGCCTTCGGGCTTCCGTCGATCCTGATTCCCTATCCCCATGCGACCGGCGGCCACCAGGAGACCAATGCCAGGCTCCTGGAGGAGAGCGGGGCGGCCTCTGTGATCCTGGATGAAGACCTCAATGGACGGAACCTGGCAAACACAATAGTGGCGATCATTGACGATGCGAGGCACCTGGG
>JASFOL010000237.1:0-3823 GCA_050116545.1 bacterium
GAGCGGCTGATCCTTAAGTTCGATCCCGTCGACCGTACTTTCTCAAAGATAGGAAGACCCGAGGCGGGCAGCCATCCTCATCCGGTGAACTCCGCGCATATTCAGATTGCGCTCAAGCCCCGGAGTGAATGGAAAGAGTACGGCGGCAAGCTGGAGCTGGTCGAGGCGCTCAATGAAGAGCTATCACAATATCCCGGAGTCCAGCTCAATTTCTCCCAGCCGATCCAGAACATGTTTGATGAGCTGCTCTCCGGGGTTAAGACCCAGCTGGCGGTCAAGCTTTATGGCGAGGACCTCTCCGTCTTGAGGGCCACGGCGGACGAGATCAAGACGGCTATCGACGGTGTCCCGGGGCTGGTGGACCTCTCGGTGGAGCAGAGCTATGGCCAGCCACAGGTCCAGGTAATAGCCGACAGACAGGCCTGCGCCCGCTACGGGGTAGATGTCGCGGACATCCTCGAGATAGTGGAACTCGCGGTGGGTGGCGAGGTGATCGATCAGATATATCTGGGCACGCGGCGCTTCGGAATCCACGTTCGCTATCAGGAGGAGTTCAGGGACGATCCCGAGGCGCTGAAGAATCTGCTGGTTCACACTTCGGAGGGCTATCAAGTTCCGCTTTCGCAGGTGGCGGAGGTCAAGGAAGTGATCGGGCCCATCCAGGTGAACCGCGAGGCCAACCAGCGGCTCTGGACGGTGACCGCGAATGTGAGAGGGCGTGACATAGGCGGAGTTGTATCCGACATCCGCAACAGGATCGATGAGCGGGTGACGCTGCCGCCGGGTTACTGGCTGGAGTATGGAGGCCAGTTCGAAAGCCAGCAGCGCGCCATGAGAAGGCTGTCGATAATCCTGCCCACCGCCCTTGGGCTCATCTTCCTGATGCTCTATCTGGCGCTGGGTTCGGGCCGCTCGGCGATGCTCATCTTCACAAATGTGCCCCTGGCGCTGATCGGGGGCGTCCTGGGGCTGCTGATCGCGGGAGAGTATCTGTCGGTGCCCGCCTCCGTGGGCTTCATCGCTCTCTTCGGAATAGCGGTGCAGAACGGCCTGGTGCTTGTGACCTATATCAACCAGCTGCGAGAGACCGGGCTCGGTACCACCGAAGCGGTGGTCAATGGGGCGATGCTCCGGCTGAGACCCGTCCTGATGACCGCCATGACGACGGTGCTCGGGCTGGTGCCGCTGCTCCTGTCGCGAGGCATGGGCTCTGAGGTCCAGCGGCCCCTGGCCGTGGTGGTGGTCTTTGGTATACTGTCATCAACCGTGTTGACGCTGTTCCTTATACCGGTTCTCTATGGGTGGTTCGCGCCGAAGCTGGCGCTGGAAGAATAGCCGGCGAGTCAGGGAGGGAATGATGAAAAAGGTAGAAGCTTATATAAAGAGCCACCGGCTGAATGAAGTCGTTGAGCAGCTCCATGAGATAGAAGGCCTGACCGGGCTGACCATTCACGAGATAAAGGGCTTCGGGCGCATACACACCGAGGGCGATGAGCCGGTCCGGATCGTTGACAACACAATAAACTGGCGGCCGCATGTGAAGCTGGAGGTCTTCTGCCACGATGGCCTGGTGGATCAGGTAGTCGAAGGCATTCTTGAGGGAGCGCACACGGGCTTAAGGGCCGACGGCAAGATCTATGTCTCTCCGGTAGACGATGCCGTGCGTATAAGCACCCGCGAGCGCGGCGAAGACGCGGTGTGAACGGAGGACAGCGAAATAGGTGACAGGCACCTATTTCGAAACGGGGGACAGCGGCCTTCTTGCTGGAAAGGGGGCCGTCCCCTATTTGATCGTATCCGGCTGTTGCTTCGCCCCGCCAGCGAACAGGTCAAGCTGCGGGGGGGACAGAGGGATATCCAGGTATTCGAGCACGCGGCTCAGCCAGGTCATGCGCTCCGACGAGTCGAGGCGCAGACAGTCCACGTCGAAAGACCCGATCAGGTCGTCGATCGTGCGATCGATCTCAGCCTGGAATGTCTCGCTCAAGTCCCTGGTCCCATCGAAGCGGGGCGGTTCCCATATGGGGACCTTGACCAGAAGAGTATAGGTCTTAAGCCAGTGCCCGATGACGGGCTCCATCTCCGGCACCTGCCCCACCTGGTGCACGAGGTAGGCATAGTTGTCAAGCACCGAGCGGTCACAGATCACCGCCTGGTATTTATCCGCCGCCGCTATTTCCCTGGCGATCTGCGTGTGGAGAATCCACGACTGTGCCTCCAGGGTGGTGTCCTGATTGATGGGAAGAGGACACTCGCGGGCCACCTCCTTCACGAAATCGACGGAGTAATCCAGACGCTTCAGATGAGCGGCGAGCTCGTAGCAGAGCGTGGTTTTCCCGACGCCGTGAGTTCCAATGAACGCGATCTTGAGCTTCTTATCCTGCATTTGGTCTCCCCGGTCCCACCCTTCCATTTAGCGCGGCGTTCCCGTGTCCGTCATGGCCAGGGTCTTGTCACCCACACCGGAGCTCTCATCGTTTCCGGCCTCGACCAGGGCACGCTCATAGCTGTAAATGGGTCCCACCTCAGGGGCATAGACAACGACACCATAGTCATAAACCCGGTAATATCCGGTATGGCCCGGAGGCAGGTCGGTCCAGGTCACACCATAGTCCACAATGTAGGCGCACTCCAGGGCATTGGGATAGACAAGTCCCCCAATCCTGACATTCCCCATGCTCAGGACCTTGCAGTGCATGAAGACATTGTCAGCGAGTCCCGGAATCAACTGATGCGTGAACTCGCTCCCGACCGTGAGGTCTTCCTCGAGGAATTTCCAGCACAGATTGGTGTCTATCTCGCAGTATGTCCCGATCCAGGCGTCATTCTTTTCCCAGATACCGCCGTGAATCAGCATGGGATAAGACGCGATATCCTCGGCTGAATTGAGAGGCCAGACATTGAGACCCTGCACGCCTCCCCTGTCCGGGATCGCCCGGCCGAGTATGATGTCGCCTCTGGTGGTGCGATGGTCCCTCGAGACGGCCATGCCCGCAATGTACAGAGTGTCCTTCAGGGCCTGGGCCGTGACTCCGTAGTCGCTGGTGCTGTCTCCATCGAAGCGCATCCTGTAGATGCCCACATCCGTGTTGACATCGTCTCCGATCGGATGGTTGTCGAGCAGACCTACGATATAGTCGAAAGTCGGCAGAGGAGGCACTTCCTCTTCGGTCGCATAGAGGGTGTCAAAGAGCGGGAAGGTGCTGCTCCAACCTCTCATGGTGAAGTCATATTCCCAGAACCTCTGGTCATCATTGGGCCAGACATTCTCAAGCGTAGGTTTTGGTCCGCAGACTCTGGGCTTGCAGGTATTGTCGGAGCAGCCGGTCAAGATCAGTGTCAAAGCCAGGGTAAGAATCAGAACAGCGAATAATGTCTCGATACGTCCCACCGGATCACCTCCCGTTAATCACCAGTTCGCACCTCTCCACAGTTTAGCCCGTTTTGAGGATAGAGGCAACATCCCAATGTCGTCATGAATCCGGGTGTATCTCGCCGGCGGGCGGCAGAGCCAGGTTGGGGCAGAGCCGGTGGGTACCCAGAGCCGGTGGGGTTTTTAACCGAACGTCGCCCCTATCCAGTCACCCACGTAGTGGGTTATAACTATAACAGCCAGCGCGATACCCACGTGCTCGGCGACCACACTCCAGGGCCTTGTGCCCTGCTTCCGGGCGATCATCCAGCTTATCAGGGTCAGCATGGCCAGGCCCCAGGCCACGCTCACGATGATCGCCGTCGTGAGCTCAAATAGGAAGACCGGAATCATGAAGGTCAGGGCGAAAGCGAACTTGGATATAAAGGTGGCGACCGTCGCTGCCCAGAT
>JASFOL010000238.1:0-3766 GCA_050116545.1 bacterium
AGCGAAAGCGCATCGAGCTCACGGAAACTACCGAGTTGTTCAGGGCGGAGGTCGAACAGGGCGGGCGTCGAAGGCTGCTGCAGATCGTCATTCCACTCGCCGCTATTGCCGTACTGGTTGCGCTGTTTTTCATCCTTGAACCTTTCAGGGTAGAAATGGGACCGCAGGAGGCGGCGCTCGCCAGGGAGAATACTCTGGCAATCATGTACTTCGACAATCTGGCTGATCCGGCCGATGAAGGCCGGCTTGGCGAGATAATTACCGATCTTCTGATCACCGACCTTTCGGGTTCGGAGTACATCAATGTGATTTCCAGCCAGAGGCTCTATGACATTCTCGAGATCCTCGGCCGGGAAGATACCAGAAAGATAGACAGATCGGTCGCCACTGAAGTCGCGACCAGGGCGGGGGCCAAGTGGATGCTGATGGGGAGCATCCTCAGCACCGAACCTGAGATAATCCTGACGCTGCAGCTTGTTGAAGTTGAGAGCGGGACAGTCCTGGCCTCCAAACGGATCGCCGGCGCGGACGGTGAGTCTGTATTCTCGATCGTTGACAGGCTCACGGTTGAGATAAAGGACGACCTCGCGCTTCCGGTCAGCGCGGACGGTGAAGAGGACACGGAGGTGTCGGCAGTCACCACCAGCTCCCCCGAGGCTTATCGCAACTTCATTGAGGGAGTCCGGTATTTCCGGAAGCTATATACGGCAGAGGCGAGGGAAAGCTATCACAAGGCCATCGAGTATGACTCCACCTTTGCATCGGCATATTACTGGCTGGCCCTTGCGAGCGATGGGAGCGAGCGGGCGGAGGCGATCAGCCGGGCAATGGAGCTTCTGGACCATGCCGGCGAGAAGGAGCGCTACTATATACGAAGCCTGTATGCGATCACTTTCGGGGACACGGATCGGGGAGTGGCGGAGCTTGAGGCTCTCATCAAGCGCTATCCCCAGGAGCGGACAGCCTATCATCTTCTGGGCACCTATATGCGGACGATTTACCGGGACCCCGAGCGGGCCATACGATATCTGGAGCGGGCCATCGAAATCGATCCTCTGTTCAAACAATCCTACAATGTCATGGCATACACCTACAATGATATGGGAATGCTGGAGAAGTCGATCTGGGCCATCAACAAGTATATCGAGCTTGCCCCCGACGAAGCCAACCCACACGACACCAAGGGCGATCTCTATGCGGCAAACGGCGCAATTGACAAGGCGATTGAGTCATACCAGAAAGCGCTGGAGATCAAACCGGACTTCTACTATTCCCTCTTTAAGTTGGGTCATATGTACGTGTTCAAGCGGAAGTACGATCTCGCTGACAGCTGCTACAGGGAATTATCATCAAGCAACTCGAAAGACTGGCGGGCCGGGGGGCGCCTCGCCCTCGTGCTGGTTCCGCTGTACCAGGGTAAGTTCGCCGAGGCCCTGAGGATCCTGGACAATGGCCTTGCGGCGGATGAGATGGACAGAGTCGGCGGGGCGAATATGGGGGCCAAGCTCCTGGCAAAATCCCGGGTGCTACTCTACCTGGGCGAGTATGAGGAAGCAATTGAATGTGGCCTGCCTGCGATCGAAGAGGTCCGAGAAGCTTTACCTGGAGAACCAACGCGCGAACTGCCCTACAAGGCTTTCCTTTACGCCGCGAGCGGACGCTTCGCGGAGGCGGACGCAGTCCTTGAGGAGATCAGGAAGATCACAGAGGTCTCTCCTCTGTACAAGGTCATTTACCTCTACGCCGCGGGAGCGGTCGAGCTGGTAAGAGAGAATCCCGAGAAGAGTGTCGAACTCCTGGAAACCGCAACAGAGGGGCTAGCGCAATTGCCGTTTGAAGCCAGATACCTCCTCGGGCTTGCATATCTGGAGGCAGGGAGGTTGGGTGACGCGGTTGACGAGTTAGAGGCATCGCTCGACGATTATGGCGATGAGCGCCTGAACTCATCTCCTGTACGGTCGGTGCTGGTCTATTATCAGCTGGGCAGGGCGTATGAGGGCTCGGGTTGGACGAACAAAGCGATAGCCGCATATGAAGAATTCCTCGAGATATGGAAGAATGCGGACCCGGGGCTGAGGGACGTTGAGGACGCGCGGGAGCGGCTGGCCAATCTCAAGGGCAGAGCATAGGCCATGATGCCAATGCCGGCATGAAACGACAGTGGCGCGCCTCGGGCCCGATGGTCTCAGACTATGACAGAAGATCCCTATGCGGATTTTGCCGAACGCTACGATCTATTCCACGAAACCTTCGAAGAGCAGAATCCAGTGCGGGTCGAGTTCTTCCGAAAGGTATTTGCCGAGAACGGGGTTCGCTCGATACTGGACTGCGCCTGCGGGACGGGTAGAGACCTTGCTCTTTTTCACGCGCTGGGCCTGGAGGTCTTCGGCTCGGATGCTTCCAGGTCGATGCTGAAGATTGCCCGCGCGAATCTCTCAAAGCGCGGGATCAGCATCCCCTTGAGCGAGGCCGACTACCGGGAGCTCGGCGAGAGCCATGACCGGCAATTCGATTCGGTTGCCTGTCTTTCCTCATCGCTCCTGGAAATGCCGGATGAAGGCGAGGTGCTGAGGGCGCTCAAGAGCATTCGCCGGGTGTTAAAGGATGGTGGTGTCCTGATCATCAGCCAGGGTACCACGGATAAGATGTGGGCGGAGAAACCGCGTTTCATCCCGGCCGTCAACCGGCCCGATTTCTCGCGGGTCTTCGTGATCGACTATACAGAGCGAGGCGCGCGCTTCAACATTCTCGACCTCTTTCACCGGGATGACCGGGCGGAGTTCAAGGTCTGGACCAGGGAGTACAAGCGGATACTCCTAAAGGATGATCACGAGAAGCTCCTGGCCGAAGCGGGCTTCTCAAGCGTCGACTTCTACGGGTCTTACAGCCCCGATCCTTATGACAAGACCCTGAGCGACCAGCTCATCTGTATTGCAGTCCGGTAGGCCACAGCCCCGTTGAATAGTGGGCTCAGACGTGATAAGCTCTTGGTAACTCACAATGGAAGTGTGCCCATGGCGGGAGGAAAACTGAACATGATCAATTGCGAAGGGTGTGCGAAGTGGTATGTGGCCGTGCTTGCCGGCGTCCTGATTGCTTTTGCCTCGACCCAGATGGTCGCAGGGGGGACTCAGTCGTCGGAGGTCCCATCATCGATGCCGGCGGCAGTCCGCGGGACGACGACGCCGCCGAGAGTGACGAAAGGCGCCGTTGATGATGACGCAGGGGAATTCCCGCTGGGTTCCCCGTCGCTCCGGCCGGATTCCGGAGTGCGTATGCTTGAAAGCCCCATGGAAGACTCCGACTGGGTGTTGATAGACTCCGACACCTTCGATTTCTACATTCCCGTGGGTGAGGCCGGCGTCATACGCTTCGATGGTGTCGGCGATTCGCTGGCTATCATTCCGCCTCCGGATTCTCTCACTGACCTGGCCATGCAGGCGATCGACTACGCGCCCGAATGGCTGGCGCTTGAGCTCAAGGACTCGTTTATGCGGCTTGCCACCGATGTCCAGGATCTCTTCGCGAATCTGATTCTCAGCTCGGTTGATCCTTATGTCGATGAGATCGCGTTCGTGGTGGCGCATACCGCTCCGGATGTTCTCCGCAAACCCACTTTCTTCACCGGGATGCTCACGGAGAACGCCGAAGATGTATATGCCCATGATCCCTTCCTGGACTACGTGGACATCGTGGATTACGGATCTGCGGCGGCCGGGGGAGACTACTACTCCACGGTTCTTTACCGGACGGCGGAGAGCGGTGA
>JASFOL010000239.1:0-3763 GCA_050116545.1 bacterium
GCTGGCCAGGGAACTTGAGGATCACGGTATTGAGGTCGTCCTGGCCAAGACCGACTTCAGCCCGGAAGAGTGTCAGGAATACCCCGAGCGTGCCAACCGGATTCTGGTCGGGGGATACGGCGTCGATTACTGGCTCGGGGCCGAGGTCGGCAAGAGCCCCTGCGAAGGTTTCTGCAAGCAGACGCTGGGAGACAATGGCAGTTGCCAGAATCTCATATATGAAGGCAAGACCTATGAAGTGATTCCCGCCGAGCTCATCGTCAAGGCCGGGCTCGCGGCCGCCGCTCATCCGTCGACTTTTGTGACCGCTGGCAACTGCTCCGGTTGTCCGAGCAGTGGCAGATGCCCCTCGAGCATAAAGGCCGCCGCCTCGTGCAAGGGAAACTGTGATTGCACCTGCTGCGAGGCCGGGAAGTGTGCCTGCGATGGAAAGTGCGCCTGTTCATGCTGCAAGTCGGGTGAGTGCACATGCGGCGGGACGGCCTGCACCTGCTCCGGCAAGTGTGACGCCTCATGCCAGGAGATCAAGGCCTGCGGCTGCAAGGGCGCCTGCACCTGCAAAGCGGAAGAGGTCACGACCAAGGCGACAAGCTGCCCCAGTGGCAGGGCTTGCACCGCGAAAGGTTGCCCTTCAGGCAGCTAGGCCGATCCGATCAAATCAGGCATATGCCGGGTATGACAAAGCATGAGTGATCTCAGTCTCGTCAGGCTGAGCAAGTTTCTCAGTCTGGTGCTGCGCCACAATCCCGGCGCCATAGATCTCCGACTTGATGCCGAGGGCTGGGCCGGAGTGGAGGACCTTCTCGCAGCGGCCCTCAGCCACAAAGTCGATATCGACCGGAATGTGCTTGAGAGGATCGTGGCCGAGGATGCCAAGAGGCGCTATTCCTTCAGCGCTGACGGCACAAAGATCAAGGCGAACTACGGCCACAGCATCGAAGTGGACCTCAGGCTTCTGGCCCAGGATCCACCCGAGATTCTCTATCACGGCACGGCGACCGCGAATCTGGACTCCATCAAGCGGAACGGCATAAAGAGCGGCAGACGCCGCTATGTCCATCTGTCGGTCGACGCGGCCACCGCGGCGGTGGTGGGGAAGCGGCACGGCAAGCCGGCCGTCTTGAAGATCGATGCACGGCGCATGCGCGCCACGGGGTTTGATTTCTATCACTCAGAGGCCGGCATATGGCTTACCCGGACTGTGCCGCCCGCGTACATAGTCTTCTCGGACCTTTCGTTCATGTGGGAGGCCTTAAGCTATGCGGCTGCCGGAGAGTGACCGCCGCCGGGCTTGCGTTTTGATCCTCCGGCTGTTCTCTTACCTTCAATGATGAACATGGAAACACATCTGATAGGCGAAACCGCCGCGTTGGTGACAGCCGTACTCTGGGCGACCTGCTCGGTCCTCTTCGCGGCAGCAGGCAGGCGCATCGGGGCCTTGAGCGTAAACGCTTACCGCATCATAATGGCGGTCCTGCTCCTGGGGCTTGCTCACCTGGTGGTCTACCACACCATCCTGCCTGATGCCAGCGGCGCCCAGTGGTTCTACCTGGGCCTCAGCGGGATCTGCGGTCTCGCCCTCGGCGACTTCGGGTATTTCGGCGCGCTTGTCTTCATAGGGCCCCGGCGGGGCACCCTCCTGATGGGGATGGCCCCCATCTACGCCGCCATCTCGGGCTATTTCATTCTGAACGAGGTGCTCGCTCTCTGGGACGTCGTGGGAATTGCGCTCACCCTCTTCGGTGTCACCTGGGTGATTCTCGAAAAGAACGAGCATCCCAATGAGGCCACGATCTCAAGCAGGCACAAGGTGTATGGAATCCTCTGCGGCCTCGGGGGTGGGATCGGCCAGGGCCTGGGTCTTGTGATCTCCAAGTATGGCATGCTGGTCGCCGGCGGCCCGGAGGGCAAGGCCCTGAACGCCCTCTCCACCACCTTCATCCGCATCCTGGTTGCGGCAGCAGTCGTCTGGCTGATCGTTGTGGTATCAGGGAAGCTCTCCACCGTCTTGAAGGCCCGGCACGACCGCAATGCCATCACACGGACCTTCATCGGAGCCGCCACAGGCCCCTTTGTCGGAGTCTGGCTCTCGATGGTGGCCGTGACCTATGCCGTAGCCGCGGTGGCCGCCACGCTCATGGCGCTTCAACCGATCGCGGTGATTCCCATCCTCTGGATAGCTTACCGGCAGAAGACCAGCATTCGCGGACTCCTTGGAGCCGCTGCCGCCTTCACCGGAGTGGCAATCCTGTTTCTGGTGTAATCTGCAATGCGGCCCCGGCTCTCACCTGGAGACATGGTAGTCGACGAGATAGTAGACGCCTATCGAGCTCGGCGGACCCACACCGGGAGCGAGTGCATATTCCCACCACAGGTTGCCGTCGTATGAATTCCATATCTCATATACCCTGGGGAAAGTGCCCGCTGGGCCTGTAACCGAAGTGCTATATTTCACATACACTTCGCGCCCGCTACATCTTATCCTCAAGGTCTCGGTGGGGGCACTCTGGTAAACATACTCTCTCGGATCACAGACTTCCCACTCCTTACCCAGTTCCAGCGGGGCATCCAGAATTCGCCACGCTACCGTGTCTCCTGTATCTATCCCGTAATGCCAGATCCACTTGTAAATCGCGTTTCCCCGAACCTCATAGCCCTCGCGCTTATGATAAAGCGTATCCACCACAACGGAGTCAAGTTCGGTGTCATACTCGAAGCGGCGTCTGGACATCTGATAGCACATACCCCCGAAAGGGAGAGGCTCATAGCTTACAACCGAGTCTGTAAGAACATGGAGCTGGCCGTCCGCAGTGGTGCCTCCATACTTCCACCAGTTTCCCACCGCAAGCGGAAGGTAGGTTGTGGGATCAGACAGAAGCTCCTCGCGGCATGGGTCCACGCAATTGCTGTCGCTGCAGGAATCCAAGCCGGCCAGAGAGCAGGCTACAATCACCAGAACCAGGATCGATTTTATATAGCGCATCAGTCTACTCCAGATACCCGGGATCGGCGATCTTCCCGATGAAAACTATTGTGCCGGAGTGCTTTTCCCTGATCGCAAAAAGGAACGGCCGGTTGATTTCCATTGTGAAGGTCTTGGGTTCGGCC
Organism: bacterium; assembly: GCA_050116545.1. Classification (GTDB taxonomy): domain Bacteria; phylum Arandabacterota; class Arandabacteria; order Arandabacterales; family Arandabacteraceae; genus JAUVJV01. The sequence continues at coordinate 3,109 of JASFOL010000239.1, forward strand.
GTGTCGACCATGCCCACCGCCGTCACCGCGGCCGCCTCGGTGCCTGCCTCATCCACCTTGACATAGGTCTTGTGCCTGACCTTATCGATCCAGAGGCCGCCGCCCTCGCGCATTCCCGAGAAGTCCGCGTCCCACGTGAAGGCCAGTGCCATCCCGAGCATGCTCAAGACGCTTTTGAGCTCGATTTCATAGGTTGTCTCAAACTTGGGCATAAGGAGCCTGCCATCATGCTTCGACAGAGAGTCGGTCCAGGCTTTCCACCTGACCATGTCCAGGCCGGCGATCAGGTTCTCAAGATCCACATCTTCGGCCGGAAGCACCACGGTCATTGAGTAATAGCCCCTCGCATAGGGCAGGTCGATCACCTGGGCATCATCATCCGCGAAGTACTCAAACTCGGCCAACTCTCCCGATTCGGGCCGCGCCATCATCCGGCAGGTGGTCTGGGTGCCCATTGGAAGGTGGAAGACATCATCCTCGGTGAGGTGTGGATCGAACTCCTCGGTCCAGGTTCCCTTGAAGTATATGGCATTGATCAGATACATCACGATGTCCTCGGGTATCACATCGGGGACGATCTTCTTGATCTTGCCATTGGTCTTGTCATCCACCCAGGCATTGATGGTGGGCCCGGCGGCCGGATCGCCGAAGTTTA
>JASFOL010000240.1:0-3755 GCA_050116545.1 bacterium
CAGGAAGAGATAGTCGATTTCCTTCTTCATCAGATTCTCGATATGCCCGTGCGCCACCTTGGCCGGAAAACAGGTCTCGGCCGGCACCGACTCGATGCCCGAGTGGATGATGCGCTTATTGGTCTTATCGGAGAGCACTATCTCCAGGCCCAGGTTCTTCAGGAAGGCATGCCACAGCGGGTACAGCTCGTGGAAGAGAAGCATCCTGGGTACGCCTATCCTGGTGGGATCGGCTTTCACATCATCGCCCGGCTTGACGAAGAGGGTATGCAGGAGCTTCTCCCTCTCGGCGAAAAGATCGGGTATGCCCTCGGCCTTCGACTTCTTCTTCTCGATCTCGTACTTCTCGCAGCGAGAGCCGTAGAAGATCGGCTTCTCGCCCTCGACTGTCACCTTTCTGATCTCGCACATATTGGCGCAGTCGGTACACTCAAAACTCTCGATCTCATACTTCCGCTTGCCGAGGTCGAAGCCCTTGAACTTGCTCGGCTTGCCCATATTGGTCTCACGCGCTATGATCGCCGCCCCTATGGCGCCGGTGACGTCGTGATGCTCCGGAACCGTGATCTTCTTGCCTGTTACCTTCTCGAAGGCGGCAACCACGCCGTCATTGGCCGCGGGGCCGCCCTGGAAGAAGATGTTCTTGCCGACGCGCTTGCTCATCACCACCTTGTTCAGGTAGTTGTATACGATCGAGTAGCTCAGGCCGGCGACCAGATCGTCGCGGTCGGCGCCCTTCTGCTGGTGATGCACCAGGTCGGATTCCATGAACACCGTGCAGCGCTCGCCCAGCCGGACCGGACACTCGCTGCACAGGGCTATCTTGCCGAACTCTTCCTTTATATTGATTCCGAGCTTCTCGGATTGCTCCTCGAGGAAAGAGCCTGTGCCGGCGGCGCAGACCTTGTTCATCTCGAAGTCCACCACGGCGCCGTTTTCCAGGCTTATGTATTTCGAGTCCTGGCCGCCGATCTCAAAGACCGTGTCCACGGTGGGATCGATGGTGACCGCTCCCCTGGCCTGGCAGGTGATCTCATTGCGGACTATGTCCGCTCCCACGAACTCGCCAGTGAGATAGCGACCCGAGCCCGTGGTGCAGACTCCGCCTATCTCGACCAGATCGCCGATCTCGTTTCCCACCTCTTCAAGCCCCCGGCGGACAGCTTCGATGGGGCGGCCCGCTGTCATCAGATACCGGCGGGACAGCACGCGGCGCTCATCGTCTATCACCACCACATTGGTGCTCAGGGAGCCCACGTCAATACCGAGATAGCCCCGGACCTTGCCCTTGCTCTTATCGGGCTTATGTACCATATTGCGCTTCCTGCGCTCTGCATATCTCCGGGCCTCGTCCAGCTCGAGCATCTCCATGCCCTCATCGAGAGCATCATGTTCCTGTATGTGGGCCTTGAGAGCATCGAGCGATACCGCATGGCCGAGCTCCGCGCCCTGGGCCACTGCGGTGAGCCCGGCTCCAATCGCGCCCATCGATGCGAAGTGCTCCGGAATTATGAGCTCGCCCTCTTCGAGACCCAGGACTTCGGTGAAAGCCCTCACCATGCCCTTATTGGCCGCCACTCCGCCCTGGAAGGAAATCGGCCTGGCGAACTGCTTGCCCTTGGCGATATTGCTCTTGAAGTTCCTGGCCATGGCGAAACACAATCCGGCCACGATGTCATAGTCGGGGGTGGCTTCCTGCTGCAGATGAATCATGTCGGTCTTGGCGAACACGCTGCAGCGCCCCGCGATGCGCGGAGGGCTTTCGCTCTTGAGCGAGAGCTCGCCGAACTCCTCGATGCTGAGCTCCAGCCTGCTTGCCTGCTGGTCGAGAAATGAGCCGGTGCCGGCCGCACAGATCGTGTTCATAGCGAAATCCTTGATGACCGTCCCGCCGAGCTCTTTGTCATAGTCCAGGAGGATAAGCTTGGAGTCTTCGCCACCGATCTCGATCACGCTCTTGACGTCGGGATAGAACCTCTCCATGGCCTTGGTCTGCGAGATGATCTCGTTCACGAAGTAACCGTCAAGGAGCCTGGAAAGCAGGGTTCCACCCGAACCCGTCACCCCAAGTGAGACGAAACTGTCGGCCGGATAGCGCTTGAACACGTCCTGGAGCACCTCGAGAGTGGTCTCCATGGGGAGACCCCTGGTCCTGGTATAGCGGCTCTCCAGGACTTCCCCCTGCTTATCAAGCACAACCGAATTGAGGCTCACCGAACCCAGGTCGAGATCCGCCATCGGACAATCCCCCCTGGAATGGGCCTATAGACGATCGCCTGCATATTCCGGGTCGGCGTATACGCCATAGTCCAGCTCTGGAAATATATTATCTCTATTCTCTATATCACTGAGCCATTCTATGTCAATGGCGCCGCGGCTTATCTCCTCATACAGCCGCTTGAACCTCAGCAGATGTTCCTTGGTTCTTTTAACAGCGTAAGAAACCGCAGTCCCCGTCTTCATAATAAATGCCCAATCGCTGCTTTGCGCAAGCATTAGTTCCCTTGCCGCCTGCTTGATGGCCCGGTTGACGATCGCATTTCCGCGGTCGCCCCTGCGGGCCAGTTCAACCATTCTGTCGGCGGCCCAGTGCAAGTGCCTGTAAATCCAGTCATTGGAGCCTTCCAGCCAGACCTCATTGTATCCCTTGTAGCCCCAGCTTGAGAGCGAGGGCGTCGCGATCTGATTCTCAGGATGTATCGAGAGATACTCCGCCGGGTTCGTCAGCCGAAAAACACTCTGATCGAACGCGGTCTTTCTTATCACGAACTCAAGCCATTGCGGTCCCTCGAACCACCAGTGTCCGAAGAGCTCGGCGTCATAGGGCGCAACCACAATGGGCTCCCTGCCCAGCACGCCATAGAGATGCTCGATCTGCCGCTCGCGATTGAACATGAAGTTTCCGGCATGGCCGGCGGCCTTGTCCAGCGCGACATCAGGGTCATAGGGCTGCTTGTCATCGCCCGGCCCGGTGATCCTGTAATACTTTATCCCGGTGTGGACCCGGTTCACCCCGCCGTGCAGATAGGGCCGCACATAGTCGAGGTCCAGCTCGAAGCCAATGTCCCTGTAGAAGTCCCGGTACCAGGGATCTCCCGGATAGCCCTCATTGGCGCTCCACACCTGGCGGGATGATTCCATGTCGCGCCCGAAGGCGGCAACTCCCGAAGGACAATAGATGGGAGCGAAGATTCCATACCTGGGCCTCGGGCTCGCGTTCAGGATCCCGTGGGTGTCAGTGAAGAAGAACCTCAGCCCGGCACGCTTCAAGACCTCGTCAAGCCCCGGCACATATGCGCACTCCGGAAGCCAGATGCCCTTCGGGCGCCGGCCGAAATTGCGTTCATGGTATCTGCAGGCGGTCTCCACCTGCGCCCAGACCGCGCTCTTGTTCACCGACATCAGCGGAAGGAAGCCGTGGGTGGCGGCGCATGTGGTGATCTCCACATTTCCCGCGTCGCCAAGCCTCCGGAAGGCGGAGACCAGGTCTCTCTTGTACCTGTCCACATACTTCTTCCTCGTGTTCTCAAAGAAGTAGTGATACATCAGGGCAAGCTTGTTGAAGCGCGGGTCCCAGCGCGTGCGCTCCACCTCCCGGGCCGCCAGCTCGGTCAGCTTCTCCAGCCGCTGGACGCAACGCTCCTGAAGCATCCAGTCATTGAGCATGGACACCACGGTGGGGCTCAGGGACATGGTTATCTTATAGGGTACGGCCTGGTCCTCTAACTTCTCAAACAGGTTTAACAGAGGTATAT
>JASFOL010000241.1:0-3749 GCA_050116545.1 bacterium
CGCGCAGATGGTGGCGGGCACCAGGGTGTCGCTGGCCATAGGATTCGCCGTGGGCATCACGGTGGTGCTCGTGGGCGCCCTGATCGGAGTGACCGCGGGCTATTTCGGGGGCCGCGTTGACGGCTTCCTTTCACTGCTTTTCAATGTCTTCCTTGTGATTCCGGGCTTGCCGCTGGCCATCGTGATCGCCGCCTATCTGCCATCGGGACCTTTCACGCTGGCCCTTGTGCTCGTGGTGACAGGATGGGCCTGGAACGCGCGGGTGATACGCTCCCAGACGCTGGCCATGCGGGAGCAGGATTTCGTGTCCGCCGCGGTGGTCGCGGGTGAGTCCAGTTTCCGGATAGTCACCCGTGAGATCCTGCCGACCATGACTTCGCTTATGGTCGCTCAGATGATCGGCAGCACGGTCTATGCAATAGGCGCTCAGGTTGGTCTGGAGTTCCTGGGGCTGGGTGATGTTTCCTCGGTCACTTGGGGCACCAATCTCTACTGGGCTCAGAATGATGCGGCGCTCCTGACAGGCGCCTGGTGGACCTTCGCTCCAACGGGTCTCTGCGTCGCGCTGGTCGGTTTCGGACTCACGATGCTGAATTCAGGATTCGACGAGATATCCAACCCCAGGCTTCAGCTTGAACGCGCCTGGAGGAAGTACCTGGCCGGGCGCGGCATGGAGCCCGAGGGTTCGACCCCGGTGGTGGTGAATCATGAATGAGCCTCTCCTTTCGATACGCGATCTTAGCGTAGACTATATCTCGGAAGAGGGCCCCGTGCGCGCGATAGACAGGGTCTCGCTTGATGTCGAGCGGGGTGAAATCCTGGGCGTCGCCGGGGAGTCAGGAAGCGGAAAGTCGACACTCGCCAAAGCCGTGTTGCGCATTCTTCCGCCGCCGGGTGTTATCAGCGGGGGAGAGGTGCTCTTCGAGGGCCGCGATATTCTGTCTCTGGAAGAGAGTGAGTTGCGAGGCATTCGCTGGGAACGCATTTCAATGGTTTTTCAGAGCGCGATGAACGCCCTGAATCCGGTGATAACCGTAGGCGAACAGATCGTGGACACCCTTATTGCCCATGGCGCCGCCGGAAAGCGGGAAGCTCGCGAACACGCCCAGGATCTCATGGAGATGGTAGGCATGACGCGCGAACACGTGGACGGGTATGCCCACCAGCTCTCGGGAGGGATGCGGCAGCGTGTCAACATCGCCCTGGCGCTTGCTCTGAAGCCGTCCCTGGTGATGTTGGATGAGCCCACGACCGCCCTGGATGTCATCGTGGAAAGGGAGATACTTGAGGAGATCCTCTCGCTGCGGGAAGAGGTAGGCTTCGCGGTGCTCTTCATCACCCATGACCTTGCCCGAATGCTGCAGTTCTCCGACCGGGTGGCCGTCTTCTACGCGGCGCGCCTGGCGGAAATAGGACCGGCCGAGGATCTGCGGCACGGCGCGAAGCATCCATATACGCGGGGCCTGCTGCGCTCATTCCCTTCGCTTCACGGTGAAACCGGGGAAAGGTCGAGCATTCCCGGACTGCCGCCGAGTCTCATGTCTCCGCCCCCGGGCTGCCGTTTTCATCCCCGCTGCCCGCAGGTCATGGAGATCTGCCGGCTCAAGCAGCCGGAGCTCACCTTGCTGGGTGCCGGTCACGCGGCCGCATGCCATCTGCTCCAGCAGCCGGACCCGCCGCGCGGCGGCGTGCCACCGGCTTAAGCAGCCGGGCCGCTCACGCGGCGGCATGCACGGCGTACCCGCTGTCCGGGCCTACAGGGCAATGTGCAGGTATGTCCTTATCTCCCACTCTGTACCGTTTTCGCCGTCGGCCGGCGCGTCATAGCGGTTGGAGTACTTGTCAAGCGAGCGCCAGGTTCCGCGCATTCCCACGCGGGTCTGCGGGTCGCCGAACCACTTCGGTGTACCCAGCGAGTACGAAAGATCGCCCATCAGGTGAACCGGGAAAGTGAAGTTCCAGTCACGATGGTAGTCATAGGGACCCCAGTCATTGAACTTGGCGAAGGTCTCAAAGGCGACCGATCCCCAGGTGAGACGCGCATCCATGCTGAAGCGCTCGATGAACCGGTTGATCAGAGGATCTGGATTCTTGTACGTCCATGCATTGGGTTCGGCATTGCCGAAGTAGACATTCGCGGCCAGGCGCTTATTATGGCCCAGCCTGGAGACCACCCGGGTGCGCACTTCCCAGAGATCCTTGGGAGGCGGCGCTCCCGGCAGCGGCATCGGGTCGGTGAAATCATCGTCAGGGCCGGGGAAGAAGAAAGAGACGTCCTGGGTGGTCGGCTGATGCCGGAACACAAAGCCCAGGCTCCAGGCAAGGCGTGAGTCTTCACGGACATCATTGTCCCAGTCCCAGAGCCAGGTGGCCGGCGTGGGATCATAGGTTATAACCAGCTCGCCTGCGGTGGTCTCACGGTTGGCGCGGACAACGAATGGGTCGTCCCTTGTATTACGCGGCCTTCCCGGCGCTTCCACGAAGCCCGGAATCGGTCCCACGATGGGCTTCTGCCACAGGAAGTTGGGAGCAATCTGGAACCTCCCCACGTCCACTGCCAGACCTGTTATGAAGTTGGACTGGTTGCCCGCATTGCTGTCCTTCAGCGTCCAGCCTGTATAGGTCCTGGTCGCAGTGGGGCCGCCGTCGGCGACCAATCCCTCGTAGGCCCCCTGGGCATACCAGTGCCATCTCCCGCGCTCATAAGTGACCTTTGCCTTGGCGCCGAGGGCGTCGGAGGCGACGATATAGTCCTGGAGTATCTTGTAGTTCTTCTCAGTGCCTTCGTATATCTTGAAGCCCTCGCCCTTCTTTGTGGAGCCGGCCCAGAGGCCGCCCACCTCTAAGCCCACCGGGCCCCGGCTGGTCTCGACCATCACCGACGCCCTCCTCGTCGGCGGGGCCGGAATCGCCGCGGTCGAGGTCACGTCTGTCTGCTGGGCGAATTCCTCGTGGAAAAGGGCCGACACTCCCGTCTTGCCGAAGGAGTGCTGGTACTTCAGAAAGAGGGCAGGGTTGGCGCCCCACCAGAGCTGAGGTCCAAAGGCGAGCTTGAAGTCCTTGAGACGCTTCTTTCCAGTCATCTCCACGCCGATCGGGGCTTCCGCATTGTATATGTCGATGTTCTCGCCGTAGAAAGCTTCCCTGTAGATGCCGAAGAAGTCACCTTCATAACCCCAGTGGTAGTGTCCGGTGCGGTAGAAACCGTCAAGCCGGAACCAGCGATCGTCCCATGAGACGTCCGCATTGTATGCCCTCACCCTGTCTATGAACTGAAGCTCGGCGTCGATGCCCCGGTTCTCGTAGAAGATCTCGTCGATCTGATTGGCGGCGATATTGCCCAGGATATTGACCGACAGGTTGGCCCTGATATTCTCTGCCGGGCTCACCTGGAAGTCGACGTAGAACGACTGCTGGTTGCCGAAGCCGAGATAGGAAGGCAGGCCCAGCTGCGGGTTCTCGGAGGGAGGTGTGGTTATATTGGTGCCGTCGGTGCTGAAGGTCTCGAACTCAGCCCTGACGCCCGTGACGCTCACGCGCCTCGTGGCGTCCGTGATCCGCTTTGCATCATCACTCCAGGCTTCGTGGGTCGCGATAACGGGCTGAATCGCCCCAAAATGGGACCTGATGGCATCAAGGTCTGTGCCCGGAGCATAGGGATCCAACCGGAAAGCGTCCCTCAGGACATAGTAGGCGGCCCTGGGATAGACCGGGTAGAAACCTAGATGGTCGCGCGGGCCCTTGGCCGT
>JASFOL010000242.1:0-3727 GCA_050116545.1 bacterium
GGGAATGCCTCAGGGCAGGATACCCGCCCGGCACAGGCCACTCCTGTGGGCTCTCCGCCGGGAGACCTCCTGGTTGAGGACGTTCAGCTGGGCGGCGCCCCGATCCATGACCGTTCGAGCCTGCCGCTCTTGCCGCCCGGCTCCAACTTCTATGACACAAGCGAATTCATGCTGGGGAAGGTGGCCGTTGCCTTCATCCTTCCGGAGAGTGACGGCTCGATAGACGCCAACCTCGAGGACTGGACCCAGGCCGAGCTTGATACGGTAACAACCGAAGTCCTTGCCGGGCTTGCCTGGTGGGTGGACCGGGCCAGGTGGAGAGACCTGTCTTTCTACCCGGTCTTCCGCTATTCGGTGCCTACAGGTTATGAGCCCATAAGCCGCACCAGCTATGATGAGGTGCTCTGGGTGACCGACGCCCTTGCCAATATGGGTTACGGTGGCTCATCATATCCCCTCAACATCTATGAGTATGCCAATGATGTCAGGGACTCGCTCGCGACCGACTGGGTGGTTGTGGCGTTCATAGTGGACAGCAGCAATGACGCCGACGGTCTTTTCGCCAACGGGGTCGCGGCCTACTCCTACATAGGCGGCCCCAATCTGATAATGAGCTATAAGAACGGCAATGCCGGCATCGGCCTCATGGACTGGGTGACCACACACGAACTCACGCATTCCTTCTATGCCTGGGATGAATATCACGAGATGTCCCCGCCCTGCACGGCCTCGACCGGTTATCTCGACGTCGAGAACCAGAACAGCGTCTCACCCGATGGTCCCGGCGGCTGTGCCATAAACGTAACCCGCTGCATAATGAGGCTCTCGGCGGCCCCCAACAATGTGCCGTGCCACTATACAAGGGGCCAGATAGGGTGGTGGGACTCTGACGCGGACAGCATACCGGATCTTCTCGACACTTTTCCGGAGACGGTTCTATTCCCCTATGCGCCCGACCCGTGTTCCACCCTGACTCCCACCTATACCGGAACCGCACGGGTGGTGCCCGTACCCAATCGCAATCGCCGGGGAGAGGGCAACGACATCACGCTGGAGCGCATCGCCGGGGTGGAGTTCCGGGTGGACGGATCCCCCTGGAGCGAGGCTGCTCCGGTTGACGGCGCCTGGGACGAGTCCGACGAGGACTATGTCTTCACCACCGCTTCGCTGGCGGCGGGCACTCACATAGTGGAAGCACGGTCGGTCCAGACATGCGGGAATTATGACACCACATTCGCATCCGATACCCTGGCAGTTTCAGACCTGGCCGGATTGGATGATCAATTCGTTCCGGAAGGATGCCCTGAGAGCCGCATCGCCCTGAGAATGAACCCGAGCCCCTTCTATGCCCGGGTTACGATCGACTACACAGTTCCGGGTTTGCCGGGGGAGGCGGCCCGGGTGTCACTGTGTGCTTATGACGTAAAGGGCCGCAAGGTCCGGCTTCTGGCGGAGAGATTCGAGAGCTCCGGACCCAGGCGAACCGTCTGGGACGGCAGGGACTCTGCGGGCAGGAGCCTGCCGAGCGGAGTCTACTTCATAAGACTGTGCTCAAGCGATCGAGTCCTGGTCAGGAAGATTCTGCTTGTCAGGTAATGCCTTTGAACGCAGAAGCTTTGATTGCGGCCGGGTTCAGAGGCTGCGCTTCAGCTTCTGCTCGAAGATGCTGTAGACCACCGGTATCAACACCAGGGTTATCAGGGTGGAGCTCAAGAGCCCGCCGATCACCACGCGTGCGAGCGGGGCCTGTGCCTCGCCGCCCTCCCCCAATCCCAGGGAGAGGGGGAGCAGGCCGAGGATGGTGGTAGACGCTGTCATCAGGATGGGACGCAGGCGCCTCGAGCCCGCCAGCTTGATGGCGTCCATCAGTTCCATCCCGTGGTCCCGCCTGAGCCTGTTGGTATAGTCCACCAGGATGATGGCATTATTCACCACGATACCCGCGAGCATGATGCAGCCGATGAAGGCCTGCATGCTGAAGATGGTGCCCGTCAGGATCATGATCAGGACTATGCCTGTGATCGCCATGGGGATAGAAAAGAGAACCACGAAGGGGTCGCGGAGGGATTCGAACTGCCCGGCCATCACCAGGTAGATAAGAAGGATCGCAAGCACCAGCCCCAGCATCAGCTCCCGGAAGGCCTTCTGCTGCTCTTCATAATCGCCGCCGAAGAGAATGGCGAAATCTTTTGGAACAGGAACCGAGCGAAGGCCGTCCCGGATGTCCGAGATCACCGAGCCCATGTCGCGGCCCGTGAAGTTGGCGCTTATGGTGATGATCCTCTCCTGGTCCTTTCGCTCAAGCCGGACCGGTCCTTCCTCGCCGGCGGTTCCGACCACGTTCCTCAAGATCACCGGCTCCCCGCGATTGTTGATCACGGTGAGGTCGAGGATATCGTCCAGGCTCCTGCGGTCCTCCTCGCTCAGGCGGACCAGGATGCGATGCTGCTTGCCGCCCTCGCGGAAGTAAGAAGCCTGAGTGCCGCCGATCGCCGTCTCCAGGGCCTCGCCGATCCTCGCCACCGTGAGCCCCAGATCCGCGGCCTTCTGCCGGTCGATCTTGATCACGCGCTCGGGACTTCCTTCCTCGCGGCTGATCCGGGTGTCGGTGATTCCCGGCACGGCCTGGATCACCTCGTTCACCCTGGCCGCAAGTTGCTGGGCGGTCGCAAGATCATATCCCCGGACCTCGACGCTCACATTGTCGGTGCTGGACGAGCCGATTCGCAGAATGAAGAGGCCCTGGCCCGCCCTGGTCCTGGCCGTCAGGCCCGGTATGCCCTGGAGCGAACGTCTCAGGTCATTCGCGACATCCTCGCTGCTTCGCCTGCGCTCCCGCCTGGGGACCAGCGTGATCCTCACCTCCGCTGTGTGGCCGCCGCTTGAGCGCCAGCCTCCGCCACCGGTCCTGGTGAGCATCGACTCCATCTCGGGGACTTCCCTGCGCACGATGTCCTCCACGACCCTGGTCGCCTCATCGATGACCTCGAGCCGGGTTCCAACGGCCATCTCCATGCTTATGCGGACCTCGCCCTCGTCGGCGGATGGAATGAGCTCAACGCCGATGAAGCGTATGAGGATGACCGATATCACGAATAGCCCCCCAGCCGTGAGGATGACCGTTTTCTTGCGTCCCAGCGCCCACTCAAGCAGCACGGCGTATCTGCGCTCTATGTAGCAGAGAGTTCTCTCGCTCCCCGCGTAGAGCCTGCCGAGCCAGCCCTTCCTCTGAGCCTGGCGGGATGGGTCGCAAGCGCCTTGATCCTGGGTCTGGTCCTGCCGTGACGCGTCCTCACCTCCGGCCGCTTCCCCGGCCGGCCGGCTCTCACCGTCCTCATTCCGCCTCGATTGGCTTCCGCCTCCGGGCCGGTAGCGCAGGAATCTCGAGGCGAGCATGGGTATCAGGGTAAGGGCCACTATCAGCGAGCAGAGCAGGCTGAAGCTGACCACATATGCCAGCTGCTGGTACATTATCCCCGATATGCCGCGCATGAAGACCACGGGCAGGAAGACCACAATCGTGGTGAGCACGCTCGCCACGATCGCCGCCGAGACCTCCCCGGTTCCATCGAGGGCGCTCTGCTTCGGGGATTTGCCCTCTTCCCGGTGGCGGTAGATATTCTCCAGCACCACTATCGCGCTGTCCAGGAGCATGCCTATGCCCAGCGCCAGCCCGCCGAAGGTCATCAGGTTGAGCGTGAAACCGCTGAAGTACATGAGCCCGAAA
>JASFOL010000243.1:0-3727 GCA_050116545.1 bacterium
CGAGCGACTCCTCATCGAAGAGCTGGGGCCGGTCGATCTCCGGAGTCCCCTGCTGCCTTTCGACTTCACGGACTACTATGCAGGGGAGATGGGAACCGGACTCAAGCGAAGATGGATCGCCTTCAGCGGTCTCAGGGAGCGCGGCTATCTCGCGCAGGCAAAGCACGCCGCTGTCATCCTGGAAAACAGGCTCTCGTCCGACGGCCGGCGCACGGTCAACATAGACCCGGGCTATGTTGACGATGCCCAGGTGGTGCTCTCGACCGCCAAGAACTTCGCGCACCGGATCTATATCGGAAAAGGCTACTATGCCGAGGTGACCATGTTCTGTATGCGAACCGGACTCCAGGCCCTGGAATGGACCTATCCCGACTACAAGGGAGAGAAGGGGCGCGAGTTCTTCGAGAAGGTCCGGGGCGCGTATCACCGGCAGCTGAGGAGCGGCGATGCAGGCTGAACGGTATGCCCCGGCAGTGGTGGCTTTCGCCATCGTGGTCGTGTCCTTCGCGGCGATCCTGATAAGGATGTGCGATGCGCCGACCGCCATAATAGCCGCATGCCGGTTGACCTTCGCGACCCTGATCCTCGCGCCGCTCTTTGTGAGGTCCCGCATGTCCGGCGCAGCACGTCAGAGAGGACCGCGCGCGGATAGCGGGGGAACCGGCAACGCATCCGGAAATGGCGCACGCGAGCGGGCCGGATCTGTGACCCGGCGGCAGGCCGCGCTCTGCGCCCTGGCAGGCCTCTTTCTCGCGCTCCACTTCCTGTTCTGGATCGAATCGCTCAAGCTGACCACGGTTGCAAGCTCGGTGATGCTGGTCACGACAAGCCCGGTCTTCGCCGCGGTCTTCGCGTGGGTGGCGTTTAAGGAGGCGGTGGGAAGAGAGACCCTCCTCGCCATACTACTGTGCCTGGTGGGGAGTCTCATTATCAGCAGGGGGGCTGTCGACCTCGGCGCGGGCGCCATAAAGGGAAATGTCTTCGCCGTCGTCGGGGCGGCGGCCTTCGGAGCTCAGTTCGTGATCGCCCGCTCCCTGAGGCGGGAGATGGGGATCACGGAGTACGCCTTCCTGGCATACAGCGCGGCCGCCGTGATCCTGGTAGGCTGGGCTCTCATCGGCGGCCACAGTTTTACGGGCTTCGCCGGCATCAACTATCTCTGGTTCTTCCTGCTTGCGCTCGGGCCACAGGTGCTGGGGCACACCTCCCTGAGCTGGGCTCTCCGCTATCTTCCGGCATCCAAGGTGGCGGTGTCGGTCCTGGGGGAACCCGTGGGCGCGGCCCTCCTGGCCTGGGTCTTCTTCGGGGAGGTTCCAGGCTACACTCTGTTTGCGGGCGGAGCGCTGATTCTCTACGGGGTCTATCTCGCAATAAAGGCAAGAGCGCCCGTCGACAAGGCGCCCGCAGGGCCGCAGCCTTCTTGATTGAAAAACCGCGATTCGTCGTGTATAATGGAAACTGTTGGAAAATGCTCTTTTCCAGGGGAATGTCAATGCCCGACGGAGGTGTAGATATGAAGCAGTTGCTAATGCTCTCACTCGTTGTGCTCATGCTTCCCGCGTTGGCTCATCCGACGCCTTATGTATCTTCCGAGGAGTATGAGAAACTGCCGGCCATCGAGGAGAACTTCGAGCTGGATCATGTGCCCTCACCTTTGTTCTACAGCTATGACCCTTTGAACCGGCTTCTGATGGGCGCCGACTTCATCGTTACCATGCAGGTGAGCGATACCTCCTCGGCTGCCTATGGAGGGATCAGAGAGGGCGAGCATTTGCCGGGTATCATACAGACCGACAATACCAGCGAGTCCATCTGGATCTGGAGCCGCTGCTACGAGCGCACCGGCATGGACACCTATGGCGAGAATGTGGACGCGGCCTGGACCTATTGCATGAACAACCCGGCCTACGGCGAGGAAGGCGGCGACGATCCCGTCACGGGGTATTACAGGGTCTACAACTCTTCCTGGGCCTTGAGGGCTTCAATGGAGTATCTCAGTGTTTATGGCGACACGTCATATGTGGCCTATGCGGAGTCATGCGCCTCTTACCTGTGCCACCATCCGATGCAGCTGAGGCGTTCCATAGGCCTGGCCAAGCGGCTGAACTGCAGCATAATGGGATGGGCGGTCGGCAACCTCTATGAGTACGGCGTCTTCACCGGCAATTCCACGTACATGGACAAGGCGGTTGCCATCGCGGATTCGCTCAAGGACTTCGCCCAGGTCAAGACCAATTGCTTCGGCTGGGACGAGTGGGCCATGAACGGCGGCGCCGTGATGTGGGGAGTCGTGCACTCCTACTTCGCCGATGACCCGGAGAGCCTTGAGATATGGGTGGAGACCTATGCTCCGTTCCTGGACAACGAGATAGATTCTTCGACCTATCAGAATGCCTGGCGTGGCTGGGCCGCGCTCGGTCAGTACACGGCTTTCGATGTTCTGGGCGGCGGCGACCATGAGCTCTATTTCAAGCATCTTGCCGATACGCTTGTCTTGAATGACGGCGACCTTGACGGCGGGATCCCGGTGATAGACGCCGAGCCCGACACCGAGGACCAGTCCTGGGTAACCAATTATCTGGGCTTCATGTGCATGGACAAGATGATCGACTATGCCGGGATCGCCGCGGGGCAGGAGGCCGGACTCGTGGATCTCTATGCCAGGGCTGCGCCCACGCCCTCGGTGGGCCTGCCGAGCCTGAATTTCATGCTTGCAAAGCCCGCACGGGTGAAGATCAATGTCTACGATGTGACCGGAAGAAGCGTGGTGAGCAAGGACCTTGGTATCACTCCGGCGGGCTCCCATTCGGTTCCTCTCGATGGAGGGCACGGGCAGGCCGCTTCGGCCGGGATATACTTCTACAACCTCGAGGCCGGAAGAAGGGTTGCCAGCGGGAAGATAGTTGTGCTAAAGTAAGTCCAAATCACAGGCCCGGGGGCGGGGGCATATGCTCCAGGCATTTCCGGACCCGCAACCCTCAGTGGAGCCACTGGATTTGGCAACTGGTTCTGTGCTCAGGCGTACCAAAATACTCTGCACCTTGGGCCCGGCCTCCTCATCGCGCAAGACTGTCCGGGCCATGGTGGATGCCGGGATGGATGCGGTCAGGCTCAACTTCTCCCACGGCACGCAGGCTTCCCATCAGGATCTGATCCGCACGGTCAGGAAGGTGGCGGCGGCCAGGAAGAAAGACATTCCCATTATCCAGGACCTGCAGGGTCCACGCTTCAGGGTCGGAGACATCGAGAATGGTTCCCTGGTCTTGAAGCGCGGCGACCGGGTGATGATCGGCAAGGCGAGGGCGTCCGGCAAGAGCAAAACCCCCGCCGGTGGCGGGACCGGAGGGATGAGCATACCCATAAGGCCCCTCTATCCGGCCGGAGCGGTGCAGGCCGGTCACAGGGTGGTGATAGGAGACCTGGGGATAGGCCTCAAGGTCACGTCGACCTCCAAGGGCACGATGCTCTGCCGGGTCACCAGGGGCGGGACGGTTCTTCCGGGCAAGGGAGTGAGCTTTCCCGACTCCAAATCGGGCCTTCCGCCGCTAATGGCCAAGGACAGACGCGACCTCCGCTTCGGAATATCGAACGGGGTGACCTATGTGGCCCTCTCCTTTGTCAGAAACGCAGGGGATGTCCGTGCGCTCCGCCGCCTGATCGGGTCTCGCGATATCGGGATAGTGTCCAAGATCGAGACCAGGGAAGCTCTGAAGGACATAGACGCGAT